>JBDTZL010000101.1:0-15033 GCA_040005125.1 Ginsengibacter sp. | reverse complement strand
AAATTGAAATAAGATGGCCTGTAAAATGTAAAGTACAGGTATTTGAAAATCCGCCGCTTGATATAAATATTAAAATAAAAGAAGGCGATAGTAAATTAACTACTTATACACTTGACCTGTTGGATTTTAGCTCCGCGAAACCAGGCGCAATAAATTGTTTGCCGTAGCAGGGTCAACAAATATTAGGTGCAACATGCGGTTAAAAATTTTGCATACATCTTTAGATTATTCGAAGTATAAGTAATGCAATTATGTAACCTCTTTTAAATCAATTTTTTCAAGATTCTTTCTTGCCGGCGCGGTAAGCATTTCTCCGTCTGCATCAAATCTCGAACCGTGGCAGGGGCAGTCCCACGATTCCTCTGCATTATTCCACGCCACCTTACAATTAATGTGTGTACAGGCAGAATTCACAGCGTGCAGATTTCCTGTATCATCTTTATATAAAGCAATAGAATAACCGTCATATTTTACCACTTTTGCCTCTCCGCGCGCAATGTCTGCGAGTTCATCGATTTTTGAAGAAGAGAACAATTTGCCAATTAAATTTCCCATAACATCTGCGGCTTCTTTTACAAAATCTGTAAAGCCTGCGACCGGTTTTATCCTGTTCGGGTCATATAGTTTTTCGTACTCACTATTACCTGATACAATTATGTCGGTAAGAACTTTTGCTGCTACATGACTATACGTCATTCCATTCCCTCCATAGCCTGTTGCCACGTAAACATTTGAAGGGTTACCTGGCAAATGTCCGATATAGGGTAATCCATCAGCAGGTTGAAAATATTGAGATGACCATTTAAAAGATATTTCTTTAATGTCAAAATACTTTCGCAGGTAAGCTTCCAATTTTGTAAAACATGCTTTGGTATTTTCTTCATGCGCTGTTTTATGGTCTTCTCCCCCGGCAATTAAATATTGGTCACCATCGATTTCCTGAGTACGATAGTAGTGATAGGGATCATACATATCGTATGCAAGCCCATCGGGATATTTATTGTCTTTTAATTTTACGGCCATTGCATAAGTTCTGTATGGTGCACACCGAAAATGCAGGAGGTTGACACCTGGCGGAACATGGGTCGCATAAATTAAAGACCTGGCAATTATTTTGCCGCTGTCACTGTCAACTTCCAGTGGCTCGTTTTCTTTTACTTCAGTTACCCTGCAACCCTCAATCAATGTACCACCTGCATCTTCAAATGCTTTTGCCAATCCGTACAAATATTTGGAAGGGTGAAACTGGGCTTGATTTTCAAAAATTACAGCCTTATCGAATTCGACAGGCACTGGTATTGAATCGCTATACATAACATCACAGCCTGCTTTTTTAGAAGCTTCAAAAATATCTTCCAGTTCTTTACTTTGTGTTTCATCCTGCGAAAAAAGATAACCTTGCCGGTCGCTAAATCCGCAATCGATCTTGTGATCTTCTATATTTTTTCGAATTAATTTAATTGCTTGCCTGGCCGAACTGCAAACTAACTGTGCATTATCTTCCCCAAAGTTTTTTGCTATTTCATTATACGGGCTATCCATAAAAGTGTTTAAATGAGCCGTTGTTCCGCCGGAAGTTCCAAAACCAATGTTTTTGGCTTCGGCTATCATGCATTTTTTCCCGGCCTTTTGCAAAAGCAATCCTGTACTGATACCCGTAATGCCTCCACCAACAATCAGCACGTCATAAACATCGCCGGACAAAGAATGCATCTGCGAAACGTAATCAGGCACGTTATCTTGCCATAGACTTATAGTTGCTCCATCTCTTTTCATAAATGTTTTTGATTAAGTAGTAATAATAATCGCTTATCAGAATGATTTATTTCAAAGAAACAATTTTGAAGCCAACACATAAAAAACTACTTCTGCCTGTGGCACGATTTTAAAGAGTAAAGACATAAGTTTTAAAAATCAATAATAAACTAACATTTTGAATATAAGTTCATGATAGATTTTTTCAGGCAAATTGGGCTGACCAATATGGTAGGTATACTGGCTGGTGTTTTTACAGCGATTGCGATGATTCCCCAGTTGATCAAGACTTTTAAAAAAAAGAAGTCTGAAGAGATTTCGGTATTTATGCTTATTATATTGAATTTGGGTATTGCGACCTGGATCTATTATGGCATCCTTAGAAAAGATGATCCGATAATATTTACAAACGCGTTTTCTTTGATGGTAAATTTTACTTTACTGATGCTTCATTTTAAATATAAAAAATAAGGAGATGGATTCAACAATCAACATAATACCAGGAAATACTAAAGGTAAGCCTACGGATATTGAACATTCCATAAAATTGAATAAAAGGGAAGAGGCGCTTGATGCATTTAAAAAAGCGTACAAAAGAATGCTTAATGTAAACATATGGCATAAGCTCAGTGGTTTTGCCAGTGCAGATTTTTTGCTTAGGGATCAACAAGGTAATGAGACCATCCGGCTGGCTGAGATTGGAGATTATTTTTTCAGATCGATATACCGGGGCCGGGGCCAGCATCCGGCGGTGGTTACGATTGGGTGCAGGTAGAGGCCATTGAAGACAAAACAAATCCTGATGCTGAAGAGGAAAGCTTCGGAATGAGAGTGCGCTCGTGTAAAAATCCAAATAAAGCGGGGAATGATGTTGCACATTTTTTTACGGGTGAAGCAACTTCTACATTTATTATTCACCGCGCAAATGATACAGTTTCCGCTTCTTATCATGGGCGCAACGAGGTACTTAATACCGATACGGGAAAACTAAAAGATACAATAAGAAATACAATTGTAGGGGCGGGTGCCATTGTTGGTATTTCAGAGTTGCAATGGTCAAGGTTAATTAAATCTTTTTTGGAAAAAGAGGTGTAACTCATCCAGGGCAAATTATTGATTCGTCGATTGGTAAGGAAATTAAACGGCTACATTTTCGTAGATGATTTTATTATTTTTTTCATGAAGCCTTGCTCTTTTCGATTTCACGATGCTCTTAAATTCTATATAATCACTTATTACTTTTTTCTTATAGCTTATTGCATAGCTTATTAAATCCGCATGCCAGTTCATATCCCGTCCGAAAGATACCAGTTCATCAGCCGAACACGAACCTTTTCTCCCAACGCTTCTTAAATGAGCAGAAGCAGTTATCATTGCCATATCTTCCATAACTGAACATACAACTTTAAAATCACCCTGTATCATTTTAAAATTTATCCGGTCTTTGGCAGGTCGCATTTCCTGCATAAGATATGGCTCACCTTCAAAATAAAGAATACTCAATTGAGAAGGTGGAATATTTTGCATTACCTTTGAACATGTACCATCCTGTGGGCTTCAGACTCCCACTGTGGTTGGTGCACATCATTAAACGGCTTTAATGATGAAGGTGTTGCCTGCTTCATATCAATGAGCATGTGTTTGCGCGGGTCGCCAATTTTTTCAATAAGAAAAATATACCTTCTGATGCCCATAATTCCTGTTCCTGCAAGGCGAAATCTTGCAACTAAAACCTTGTAGTCATTCGGAGGCTGATTATTTGATTTCATCCATTTCTCAAATTCTTTAATAAGCTTTTTCTTCAACTCTTTATCGATTGCCAGTTGTTTGTTATTCCCGCTGCTTAATCGCAGGCTACCGTTCCTTTTTATAATTTTACTGGCTAATAATTTTTATCAGATCTTCGTTCAACACTGTTAAGAAGGCCCTTTACAATACCGGTGGCGGTACTGGTCTCGATATACCTGGGATTCCCATCTGCGAGTGTCTGCGAATATTTTTTTAAGAAAAGCTCACAGGATTTTATAGCTTCCTTGTTCGTTATTTTCAGTTCATGAAAAGTCACCGGTATACTCGTAATAACACGCACTATGTCCCATCCCACAGGTGCCAGAATGCTTTCATCAAAATCGTTAAGATCAAAATATGCCAGGAGGCTATCACCTTTATAACTCCCAAAATTCCCAATATGCAAGTCACCACAAATCCAACATACAGGAGAGGGGGGGAATAATTTCACTACTCAAATCTTCATAAAACAAATTGTTGGTTCCTCTGAAAAACCGGAAACGATTTTCAGTTAGCAGTTTATATTTACTTGCAACTTTCGAAGGCAATAAGCCAGTATGATAACCATGCATTTTTTCGAAAAGAGTTGGTATTTTAAAATCAACACTACGTATAGGTTGCAGCATAGATGTATTTTTTGTCATTACTTTTTTAAAATATTATAAAAAAAAACGTAACAATGGTTTCTAGAGGGCCGGACATTGAATTTAAGCCGGGATTAAAAATGCCTTTTTTGTATTTGCACCTGTTACCCGTTTAGTTGTATCAGTACTAAATAATTTATTAATTATTGTGCCAAATGGTTTATGAAAAAAACCCTGTTATTAATGTGACGCGGCATTAACCATAATAAATTGCGAGTGTATATGATTTTGCACAATCATCAAACAAATGAGGAATAATGTTCACATCCAAATAATTGTCTTATATCCTTTTAATATTCCTACATGAACTTTATATTGGCATATTTGTAGTAATAGTAAACTTATCTGGCTATTTTATCACTATTCACAATTTTTTTATTAATCTAAAACTTTCAGCTATGGATATAATTTGCTTTTGTCACATAAGATGGAATTTCGTTTACCAAAGGCCACAGCATTTAATGACCCGGTTCTCACAACACTACCGGGTTTTTTTTATAGAAGAACCCATTTTTGAACCCTCGGGTGGGTCATTTATGGAAGTAAATAAAGACCGGGACAATATATGGATAGTTACACCGCATCTTTTGGTCAGCTACACTGCTGATGAAATAATTTTTCAGCAAAAAATTCTGTTATCCTCATTTTATAAGGAGTTTGAAATTAAAAATTATATACATTGGTTTTATACCCCGATGCCTTTGACAATAAGTAATCACCTTCACCCCGAAATGACTGTATATGATTGCATGGACGAGCTGTCTAATTTCAGGTTTGCACCTGTAGAACTTAAACAAAAAGAAAAAGAATTATTCCGGATTGCGGATCTTGTATTTACAGGAGGTTATAACCTTTATGAGGCAAAGAAAAATGATCATCACAATATTTATGCGTTGCCAAGCAGTATAGATAAAGATCATTTTTTTCAAGCCCGGACCCTCACAAAAGAGCCGGAAGACCAGGCAAATTTATGCCATCCTGTTTTTGGCTTTTATGGCGTAATAGATGAAAGATTTGACATTGAGCTTTTACGGGAAGTTGCCACACAAAAACCTGGATGGAATTTTGTAATTATCGGCCCCATAGTAAAAATTGATCCTGCAATATTACCGCAATTAAAAAATATACACTACCTGGGTGCGCGAAAATATGAACAGTTGCCTGCATACCTCTCAGGATGGGATATAGCGATGATACCGTTCCTGTTAAATGATTCCACAAAATATATAAGTCCTACAAAGACTCCTGAATATTTAGCCGCCGGAGTACCGGTAATCTCTTCGTCGATCGTTGATGTTGTTAATCCATATGCGGTTAACAATCTTGTTTACATCGCCGATGACGCAGATAGTTTTATAACAGCAGCAGAAAATGAACTGGCAACTGTAAATAAAAAAAACTGGATGGCCCGGGTTGATTTTTTTTTAAAGGACAATTCATGGGATCAAACCTGGAATGGAATGATGCTGCATATAACTTCAACCTTGAGAAATAAGAGACAATCAACAATCACCATTAAAAAAGAAGACGCTTATGTTTGATTATATGATAGTGGGTGCAGGATTCGCCGGCGCTGTTCTGGCCGAGCGGCTTTCCAGGTGTGGTAAAAAAGTTTTAATTATTGATAAAAGAAATCATATCGGGGGTAATGCGTATGATTATTATAATAAAGAAGGAATTCTTATACATAAATACGGCCCCCATATTTTTCACACAAACTCTAAGGAAGTATTTGATTATTTAGGGATGTTCACGGGATGGAGAGCTTATGAACACCGGGTGCTTGCCAATGTCGATGGCCAACTGTTACCAATTCCTATTAACCTTACCACAATAAATAGAATGTATAACCTGGATTTAAATTCAGATGAACTCGAAAGATTTTATGCTTCAAAAGCAGAACCTGTAAGCGTAGTACGAACTTCGGAAGATGTGGTTGTAAGTAAAGTAGGCCGGGAACTATATGAAAAGTTTTTCAGGGGATATACCCGTAAACAATGGGACCTGGATCCCTCGCAGCTTGATGCATCTGTAGCATCCAGGGTGCCGGTAAGGACTAACAAAGATGACCGGTATTTTACAGATACTTACCAGGCCATGCCGCTACACGGCTATACGAAAATGTTTGAGAAAATGCTGAATCATCCAAACATAAAAATTCTCCTTAATACCGATTATAAAGAAGTCATGGACTGCATCCCTTACCGTAAAATGATCTATACGGGGCCGGTTGATTATTATTTTGATTATTGTTATGGAAAATTACCTTACCGTTCTATTGAGTTTAAATTCGAAACCATCAATGCGGAGAAATTCCAGGAAACAGGCACTATAAATTATCCTAACGATCAAGCCTATACGAGGATAACCGATTTTAAATATCTCACCGGCCAGGTACATCCGAAGACCAGCATTGTTTACGAATATCCCAAAGCCGTTGGTGATCCTTATTATCCCATACCTCGCCCTGAAAACGCTGCACTTTATAAGAAATATCAACAGCTTGCCTTTCTGTCACCCGACACATTTTTTTCAGGAAGACTGGCTACTTATAAATATTATAATATGGACCAGGTAGTCGCTCAATCGTTAACGTTATTTAAAAAAATAATACAAACTGAACCCCATTCATATGCCGATGGAGAAAAAATATATCAGCCACAATCTTGAATTTTGGGGTGGGTTGGAATGCACAATCAATCGTGTTAACGATTCTTATTTTGACCAGTTACATCTTTCAGGACATTACGGGCGTACAGAGGATATCAAACTGATCTCAGAGCTGGGAATAAAAACTTTGCGCTATCCTGTTTTATGGGAAAAACATGAGCCCCGCTATCAGCAGGTAATTGACTGGACATTTACAAAAAAGGCTTTAGATGAATTAAACAAATACTGCATTACTCCCGTTGCGGGGCTTTTACATCATGGCAGCGGCCCTCTATATACCAGCCTGCTGGATGATAATTTCCCGGAAATGTTTGCATCCTATGCCGGTAAAGTTGCGCAACAATTTCCATGGCTTCAATATTACACGCCTGTTAACGAGCCCCTTACCACCGCCCGGTTTAGCGGGTTATATGGTTTGTGGTATCCGCATATATCTAATGATGTGAGCTTCGCAAAAATGTTGCTAAACCAGGTTAAGGGAATTATACTGGCCATGAAAGAAATCAGGAAGGTTAACCCCCGGGCAAAGCTTGTACAAACAGAAGATCTTTCAAAAACATATAGTACTCCGGCACTGTGGTACCAGGCAGCGTTTGAAAATGAAAGGCGCTGGCTTACCTATGATTTACTTTGTGGTAAACTACAACCCGGCCATACTATGTGGAATTATTTTTTAAGGCTCGGCATCCCGGAAAAAACCCTTAATTTTTTTGTTGCAAATGCAACGCTTCCTGACATAATGGGCTTCAATTATTATGTCACCTCCGAAAGGTTTTTAGACGATGATCTTGAAAATTATCCTGCTCACACATATGGTGGTAATGAAATTCAAAAATATGCCGATGTGGAAGCTATAAGAGTTAATCATGGAAATCCATCCGGGCTAAAAGTATTATTGGAAGAGGGATGGAAGCGCTATGAATTGCCTATGGCGATAACCGAAGCACACCTCAATTCCGGAAGCGAAGATCAATTAAGGTGGCTTAACGAAATATGTAATGTATGTTATGTCGCATTAGAAAACGGAATAAATATTAAGGCCGTTACTTTCTGGTCGCTATTTGGAGCATATGGCTGGAATAATCTACTGAGCAGCGAGAGAATGGAATATGAAGCGGGGGCGTTTGAACTGCGTTCAGCGACACCGGTACCCACTGCTATCGCAACATTCATAAAAGATATTACCGGCGGAAAAAAAGGTCCCTTTGCTATTACAAGTGAAGAAGGCTGGTGGCACCAAACAAATCGTTTCTATAAAAGGGAAATATATCACAGGCAGCTGGTGTAAACTTTTTTACCGGCCAGGCCTTTATTATTATGGGTGAAACAGGAACCCATATCTTTTTTGGTGCGCACATGATCCATGGGCTGTTGTCATTAATTCATAAAGGTTTATCGTGCCTTCCGAACTTAATGGGAATGTTCAATCGCCTAATTAAAAAATGATTGAACAAACGAGGTATAATTATGTTATTGATAAATATATGCCTCTGCCAAAATTTCATTTTGCAAAAAAAAATTTTTTGAATTTAAAATTAAAAATGTCATTTATTCTGAAATAATTTCAGTCAAAATTTTTTTTTGAATTGTATTTACGCTGCTCTGTGTTTAAATGAAAAAAAGCATGTTTAATTTGGGAAGTATTTAAAATTTGGCATTATTTTTAGGGATACAATATTTATAGAATTACCAATAAATAATGACTGTTTTTTATTTTACAATTTAAGTTTACATTTTTTATTTTGTTGATTGATTATTTATTTTATTACCCAAAAAATTTTGAGAAATGAAATATATGATACGACCACTTACTAAAAGGATGGTTTCCAAATTAAAGGAGTGCAGGCAAATGGAAATAGATGCAAAAACGAGTCATTTATGTCCGCCTGAACACTTTAATTCATCACTTCCCGGTCTTTATACACGCGGACTAGTAAATGTGAAGAAATATTCCGTGGAAGGAAAGGAATTAATGGGTGTGTACCTCACCCAAAATGGAATCAATTGCCTGGATCATATTGAAAAATACGGGCAGAAGGAATTATAATCTTTTATTTTTTTACGTTCAGGCTAAATCTAAAGGTTATTCCGTAACGGTAAAGGATTTCATTATTCCCTTTTGACTTTTGTCGATCCTCTTTATTTAAAAGCTGGCTTAAATTAATCTATTTTCGTTAGACCGTATTCCGGCTCCTTACAGAGATAATTTCCAGCCGGGATACACCAATATTTTCAAATCCGGTAATGCTAAAAGGATTTTAAGATCCGCGCTGAAATAAATATTTTCTACGTATAACTGCCCGGCAATAACACTCTTATTGCGTAAGTACGTTAACCTTTAAATAAATTGCCTTTTTTTTAATCGATGAATTAAAAAAATGCAGAAATTTATTTATTAAGCGAATTTATCAGGGAACACTTCAGTTTCTGGACGAAAATAGCTTATAGGAACTATGCCGGGAACAAAATTCATGTTTGCTACAGGAATAGAAAACAGCTATCCCAATATTAAGTTGCCCAATGGTAAAGTGAAGCGCATTGACGAAATGGAAAAAACAGCGCATTATCAAAATTGGGAAAATGACTTCCGGCTTGTAAAAGAGCTTGAAATAGAATACCTGCGTTATGGGCCTCCTTATTATAGTGTCCATATGGCGCCTGGCCAATATAACTGGGATTTTGCTGACGCAACCTTTAACAGGTTATTCGAAATGGGAATTATACCGATCGTTGATCTGTGTCATTTTGGTTTGCCTGACTGGCTGGATAATTTTCAAAATCCCGATTTCCCATTTCATTTTGCCGAATATGCAAAAGCTTTTTCGACGCGCTTTCCACATTTGCTATTGTATACACCCATTAATGAAATATTTATCGCTGCAATGTTTTCGGCTCAATACGGCTGGTGGAACGAATGTTTGCAATCTGATAAAACATTTGTGACGGCGCTTAAACATTTATGTAAAGCAAATGTGTTGGCAATGCATGAGATCCTTAAAGTACAACCAGATGCTACGTTTATACAAAGTGAGTCTTCGGAATATTTTCATGCTATTGATCCTTCTGCAACCTCGCTGGCCCGATTTCTTAATCAAAAGCGTTTTCTTTCCCTTGATCTTACTTATGGTTACCCCTTAAATGTTGACATGTATGAATACCTTCTAGCCAATGGCATGACCCGTGATGAATATAAATGGTTTACTGAAAACCAGGTAAAGGCAAGGTGTATAATGGGAAATGATTATTATGTAACCAATGAACATATTGTTCACCCCGATGGCACGACGCAAGCTGCGGGAGAAATCTTTGGATATTATGTGATAACCAGTCAATATTATAAGCGGTATAGACTACCCATCATGCATACGGAAACTAATATCAGGATGCCGGCCTGCACAGAATGGCTGTTAAAGCAATGGGCTAATGCCCACCGCCTGCGGCATGATGGCATTCCATTGGTTGGATTTACATGGTATAGCCTCACTCACCAGGTGGACTGGGATTCAGCATTAAGAGATGATGCGGGAATTGTAAATGAGCTGGGCTTGTATGACCTTGACAGGAAAATAATGCCTGTAGGGCAAGCTTATAAAAAACTGATTTATCAATGGAAAGATATTCTTTCTGAGGAAAGTTACGGGCTTATCTTTTAAGTTGAAAGCTTATCTTATATAGACTACTTTTTTCTTTATCACATCTGCTGTAAAAAGTGAAAATAATTCCAGGGGATTTATCCGGCTATCAATTTTATCAGAAACGCATTCCGCGGGATATGCGTTATGTTTATCTGAGGGCTTTTCTGTAAAGGGCAAAACGCTGCCCTGTATTTTTAAAATGGATAATCGCTCTGATGTGGAAACAATAAAATTTTGCTGATTATTTTCGCCCATGATTCCTGGTATATCAAAAATTATATAATCATTAATAATGCCAATGTGCCTTTATTTAGAAATGGATTATTTTTTTTATATTGTATCTGTAATTGAACGGTTGATGCGACAAACTTATAGTTTTCAAACCAGGTTATCCGTCATATTAGATCCACAATGCCTGGCTTTGTACACAACATAAATCCTGGTTAAACGATACAATGGAAGATGAAGAACTCTCAATAAAAGATATGATTTCCAAAGCGCACGAAGCTGAGGGCATGAAGGACAATAAATTGGCCATAGAACTATATAGAAAAGTTATAAAATCGGATAAGCTTAATATGTATGCTTATGATCGTATTATGAAGATTTTAAGGCAGGTCAAAGATTATAAAAAGGAATTAGCGATCATAAACAGCGCTATAGGGGCTTATGAACAGTTTTATAAATCTGAAGCGCGGGCAAAGTCTAAAAAAGTAAGTGAGATCAGTCAGAAATTGAACAGGTCCTTTGGCCTTACAGACAAGAAGGGCAATAACGTCTATAGTCCTGAGCCGATTGCCAGGTGGAAAAAGCGAAGAGCAAACGTCGGGAAGAAATTAAAATGAAGCATTCAGGAGTCAGCTATAATTGCCCGAATGCATCAACAAATCTTCGGTCAATTTTCATTATGAAGGTTCGTCTGCAACGTAAATGTGTAGAAAATAATCATCGCAGATTCCCTGTGAAAATTACAGCATCCCTGTTACTACTTTCAGGTATAAATGCGGAAGCAATTTAATTGAAACTTTATTTATAAAGTTTTCATATGAATAAAAACAGGGTGACTTAAGCCAAAAAAAATCCGAACCATTACGGTACGGATTTGCCTTTATGCAGACAGGAATAAGTCAGCGCTTCTTTGATGATGATTTACTTTTGCCAGTTTTGCTTTTGCCTGCTGATAAGCTTTTCCCACTTTTACTGGCTGTTTTGGAAGTAGATTGAACTGCACTTTTATTGCCTGAAGATTTAGATGTTTTTGAAGAACCTGTTTTGGAAGGGCCTGTTTTTGAAGTGTTGGTATGGGAAACACTTTTGTGGCTTGTTAATTTTTGATTACTATTTAAAGTCACACTCTTTTGTGAACGGCCTTTTGAAGATGATGACGTAACATTTTCTGCTTCAGTATTAAGCTTACTTACGGCAAGTTTTGTCAGTGAGTCATCTGCAGCATATTCCTCATCCAGTGTTTGCTGCAATAAAACTGCAACATTACTTAGATTCAATTGTCTTGCGTACGCCAAAGCAGTTCCATAACCACTTATTTCGTAATGCTCTATTTTTTGGGCTGCGCCGATTATTGCAGCGTCCATGACCCCGGGGGTCATATCTTCCCTCATCATTTTCTCTCCTTCCTTTATCAGGCCTTCTGTGCCCTTGCATTTCTCGCCACCCGATCCACCAAATAATTTTGAGAAGAACCCTTTCTTTTCCTTCGAATCATTTTCTTGTTTTTCACTCATTAACCCTTTTATATCCTCCAACCGGGCTTTTTGTAGTTCTGTCACTTTAAGATGATCATTTAGCGCCCCTTTAAGTTGAGCATTATTTGCTTTCTCAATCATTTTGGGCAATGAATCTATGATTTGTTCTTCGGCAGAATACAGGTCAAGAATTTCGTGTTTTAAAAGATCTTTTAAATCTGTTATCTGGGCCATCGTAAGTTTTTTGATTATGTGTGTTTAAGAAACAATCATGCCGTAAATAAAAATTCATATTATTTTTAAGTTGTCCAATTACCTGATTGCAAAATCAACGCATTTTAAATAAAACGAAATGTCCTCTAAGCAGAACTATTAAAGGTGAATAAAATACGGTTAGTGAAAGCTAACCGTATTAATTTCTAATTAAATATTCTACCGGGTAGAATCTGCGGAACTCACAGACCTCTGTTTCTTCCTGGTACTCATTTTACCATTTGGATTCGTAGTAATTTTTCCTGCATTCACGCTATCAGCGGGCATGGTACTGGTGCTGTTATGCATAGATTTTTTGTGGGTGGCCGCATGATGATGTTTTGTAGTGTTATTAATAGTGCTATCCTGTGCAAAGGCCGCGCAGGCAAAGAGTATTACAAATCCCATTAAAAAAAGTCTTTTGTTCATAGACGTAAATTGTATGTTTGAAATAGGTTTATTTTATATAACATAAAGTTCATGCCAGTTTCCTATGATCTTCACTAATGATTATGAAAAGCCCGACTCCTGCGCAAGTCTGTTAAATATCTTCATCATCATCTTCAGGATCATCTTCGTTATAATCCTCTTCACGAGGAATTAATGTATCATCCTCTTCCTGTGAATCATTTGGCAAATCTTCTTCTTCACCAGAGGGATCATCGTCAATAAATTCTTCAGAACTAAGATCATCATCGTTGTCTGTATCGTCGTTGACAATGCTAATATCTGCATCGTCATCTGTATCGTCATTATCATCTTCTTCGATATCATCGCCGTTGAAATCTTCATTATCAACAGCGGCATTTGTTATCCTGTTATCGAATGGTTCTTCGCCAAAAACTGGCGTGTTTGTTTCAAGTAATGTTTGCATGGATTTTTTTAAGAATGGATTACAAGTCCTGTGCCAACATAAGTAAATCAATAATATTGTATTATTTAATTACAAAGAAATCTGGCGGGTAGGGAGGGCGGTGAATCGCTATGTCTTTAGAATTGCGGATTTAAGAAAAGCAGGGATGAATATTAATACAAATTCTATTAATACCCTGCAACCGCGTTAAATACAAGGGCAGTATCACTCACCGGCCGGTACTTTAATAAGTGTGTTAATTGCGACTGGAATACCAAAGTCCGGTGTCCCATCAGAGTTCCACGTAAACTTTTGAATACGTGGATTACGTGCGTCGCCACATCCCTGGCCTGCATTGGAATTAGCATGATATATGATCCAGTCTTCCTTTCCGTCACGTGACTTAAAGAAGCCATTATGCCCGGGGCCAAATGCACCGCCGTTTGTATTTTTAGTAAATACAGGGGAAGCAGATTTCGTCCAGTTCGAAGCATCCAAAGGGTCGCTCCCATCTTTTAGGGAAAGCATTCCTAAGGCGTAGTCATCGGTCCAGCAGCCACTGGCAGAATATGTCAGAAAAATTTTTCCTGAGGGGTTTTGTAAAATTTCGGGACCTTCATTCACAGCAGGGGGAGACCCGTTTATTTCCCAACCATATGAAGGAGTTGCAAGCATTACACGATTGCCGTCAATAGTCCAGGGGTCTTTCATTTTCGCAATGTATATATTTTGTTGTCCGTCACTATCTCCCGGCCAGCCAGACCACACCAGGTACTCCACTCCATTGTACTCAAATTCTGACGCATCAATAGCCCACCTATCTGTTCCATCTGCAACCTTACCCTTTAGTTGCCAGGAGCTTGTTAATGGGTCTGCAGATGAATTTTCAAGAACATAAATTCTGTGATTCTTATTGTCTCCGTCATCAGCAGCAAAATAGATGTACCATTTATTTTGCAGGTAGTGTATTTCAGGTGCCCAGATATCTTTTGAATACGGCCCTGTTGCCGGGGGCCTCCAAATTGTAACAGCCACGGCGTCTATAAGTTTGGACATTTTATTGGTCTTAAAAATATCCAGCCGGTTACCTAAGGTATTCGTGTAATAGTAATTGGTGTCCTGTTGAATCACCCAGGGATCAGGCCCGCCCGGAAGGAGTGGGTTTGTAAAAGTTGTGTCTTTTGAATTTGGCGGGGAAGGTGGATTAATGCCACCGGAGGTAGCCGTATTTTTTTTACAGGCAGCGCCAATACTGATTACAAGAAGAAAAATTATATAATTAACCTGTTTTATAATTCCTGTCATAATGTTTTGGGCAAAAGATAAAGAATAGCTCACGGTTAATGAAATTAACTTATAGCTAAATGTAAATAATAGTTGAACCCCTGAAAACAATTTTAATTTACCTCAGAAGAGTTACGGTGCCTTTTAAATGAGTTGTAGTTGTATTTCCCGGCTTTCTATAATTGCATGTCCATGCGTATGTACCTGCATCTGCCGGAATGCCCTTCAGCATACCATCCCAGCCTTTTTGCGAATCACCTGATTCAAATACTTTTTTTCCCCAACGATTAAAAATAACGCAATGGTAATAAGTAAGATTGTATGCATTCAGAATCTTGAAAATATCATTTATTCCATCATGATTTGGCGTGAACCCCGATGGAAACATGAGGTCACAGACTCTCTCATCAATGGATATTTTTTTTATTGCCACGCCACAGTGGTTGGTA
>JBDTZL010000310.1:0-4431 GCA_040005125.1 Ginsengibacter sp. | reverse complement strand
ATTATGATTATTTTTAGAAGATAAGCTCCATCGGAGCGACATGTTGAAGAAATATATCACCCCTACGCGGCTCCGTCCGTTTTTTTTTATCAATTTTCCTCTACTAATATGGCGCTCCTATGGAGCTAAGGTATGCTTCAAAATAACATCGCCGGAAATTAAGTCTGCGTCTAATCAAATCCGTTAGTTATGGGAACCGGCGGCACCCGTTTTTATTCAAATGTTAATATGAATTAGGAGAATTAATAACAATGTCCAACCATTTTCATTCAATTATGATTGGCGAAGATCAATACAGCGCCCCCCGTAGAGACGCCATGCATGGCGTCTCTACAAGGCATGGCGACCGTCCCTGGGAAAAGGACATCTATTATATAAGCGGCCATCTGTTTTTGGGAGTAATCTTTCACTTCTTAGCTGCCCAACACTACGAAGGTGTCTCGCCACTTAAACATTTTTTAAGTCTTGTGGTTATTTATTAGTGGCCTTACACCCGCGTATCTGTTAAGTGTTCGGACGGGTGTCAGCCAACCTTACATCGCATGTATATACGTCGCGCTATCTTTAAACTTATCCAAATCCATTTCTACAAAAAAGTTCTTCACGCCGCCTGTTTTGGCCGCTGCAAAAAATTCTTTCCAATCAATGACGCCCTGCCCTACCGGCACCTGTTTTTTATCGGCAGTCCAATCTGATAAGTGCGATGAAATAAATCTTCCGGGATATTTGTTAAAATAAGTGGAGGCCTTGTATCCAAGATTTATAACTTCAGTCTGGAACTGCATTTTAACAAGGGCAGGATCAAAACGGGCCATCAAGGCTTCATAAATAAGCTGACCATCCAATGTTGCAAATTCAAACTCATGGTTGTGGAATCCGGCCTGCATGCCAGCCTTTTTTATCTTTTTTGCGGCCATGTTTAGTTTATCGGCAGAATCAAGGTAGTCCTTTAATGTAGCTGTTTTCTCCAGCCAGAAAGTGGAACATATCATTTGCGTAAGGCCCAGCTGATGCGCAAATTCAATTCTTTCATCCAGCTTATCCGTAGTCAATTCACCATAATTGAAATGGCAGCTTGGGCAGCTCAGTCCGGCGTCTGAAATAATACTCTTCATGTCTGAGGTTTTCATAGTTACCAGCGGGCCAAAACCGCTGCTTACATAGCCCGAAGGAGAGCACATTTCTGTAAGCTGGTAACCCAGACCCGCCATCATTTTCAATGTACCGGCAAAATCCTTAGCCAGTATGTCCCTTATAGGAAATGTTTGAAACCCAATGGGCATATTGGATGCTGCTGCATTTGCAAACAGTTGCATTGGTAATTGTGATAAGGCCAATGCAGCGCCTAAACCCATGCCGGTTTTTTCAATGAACGTTCTCCTGTTAATTCTTTTCATGATAAGTTGTTTTATAATTAATTGGTTCTGCCGCCTTTTGGGGCCGGGGGCTAAATAGATGCAGGATCCCACCCGGTTCTGTATTCGCGGCTTAAGTATTTGTTTGCTTCCGGCACATTGGTAATTGTAACGTTCGCGGCATCATATCTTAAAAGCTTGTTTGTTCTTAATGCCACGGCATATAAATTTATCGCTTCGGTTATATGTTCCGCTTCGGAAAAATTACCGGGATATTGTTTGCCGGTTTTGCACGCATCAACAAACTTTGGCAAGGCCTCGGAAGTTTGTTGTACCTGGTTTCGCTTATCTGTATTGGCACCGGCAGGCATGTCCATTTTTTTACCGGAAATGAGTTGCGGATTTTGTACATTGAATCCTGCGAGTATTTTGCCTTCTGTACCAACAAACATCATTCCTTCTTCGGGCAATTCTTTATTGTCATTGGCCAGTTCAACGGGTATGGGCGGGCGCATGCCACCATCGTACCAGCAAAGATCAACCGGTGGCCTGTTGCCATTTGCCGGATATTTGAAGCGCACTGTACTGGCCATCGGAAATGAAAAATCATTATTAATCCGGTATGGAACGGCGTCATGAAAACTGCATACATGGCTGCGGTGCGGTTCAACACTTGTTGGAGATGTCAATTGTAATGCATTGAAAACGGTCCAGAGACTGTAATGGCCCATATCAGCCATAGAACCTCCGCCGAAATCATACCAACCCCTGAAGACCATATTGGTATAGTTGGGATGATAAGGGCGATCGGCTTCGGGGCCAAGCCATAGATCCCATTCAAATCCGTCCGGAACTGGTGGCTTATCTGCAGGAAGGTCGGGGTATTGCGGCCATACAGGACGGTTGGTATAGTTATGCACTTCTGTAAGTGTGCCTATTGCACCTGCGTTTATCCATGCCATAACAGTCTCCATAGAGCCATTTGAATCCCATGGTATCAAATGTGTTATTACTTTACTTTTGCGGGCCATTTCAATTACTTTCTTTCCTTCAATCAACCTGTTGGAAAGTGGTTTGTGTACCAGCACATGTTTGCCTCTTTTTATTGCTGCCATACAAAGAATCCCGTGGAGATGATCGGGGGTCATTATTTTAACTGCATCGAGGTCTTTTTCTTTTTCCAAAAGTTCACGAACATCCGCATAGGCATTACAGCCCTTATACTTTAGCTCGGGATGCACGTTTGCATAAAAACTATCAACGATTGACTTTCCATTTTCTCTTCCTCCGGGAATCATATTATCACCACCTGGGTTCCAATCCGGGTTTTTAATGGTTTTACGTATATCATCTTTCAGGTAGTCCTTTCCCCAGTCCTTATAACCGATGGCCAGTTTATTCGGGTCGCAAACTGCTACTACCTGTATCTCCGGTACCGCCAGCAGCGGCAATAATTCTCTTATGCCCTGTGTACCTATTCCTATATAGGCGAGAGTAATTTTATCACTGGGTGCCACATAATTTTTTCCTCCCAACACATGCCTTGGAAGAATGGTAAACCCTAAAGCGGCAGTTGAAGCAACCCCAACAAATTTTCGCCTGCTGATTTGCGAAGTTGTGACAGGGGTATCTTCGGGCTTATCGTTTTGAATCTCCGGAGTTGTAGCATCCCGGTTAATGTCTTTTTTCATATCATTTTATTTATCGTTAGAGAGTAGTAAATAAAATTACATCATATAAGTATATGGATAATTAATGACCCGATAATATTTTGTAACATATTGCTGTTAGCAAAAAGTGCCAGCTGCATAAAGTTGAAAGCCGAAAGTAAATGTAAACAGTCGCGTTTCATACTTGCCTTTGTGTATTGCTTATTTATTTATTGCCTGTTGCCTGTTGTCTGCTAGACTTGGGCAGGGGCTATCAGCTTTGGTTCATCCCTCATCTTTTGTTCCGGCTCTTCCCTGCAATCTTTTGGCGGGAAAATGTATTCTGATTAGATGATTGTGAGCGCCAAAAGGATTTCCGGTTCGATCCGGCAGCCCGTCATCTATATTTATTAATGAGCTGATTAATTGATTGTTTTTTATATTTTTCGATGCCCTATTATTTGAAGAGAAACGAGTGTCCCCGTCTGTCCTGCCTGCCGGTAGGCAAGTCTCCGACCACCGGTTGAGTAGCCGCGGTCTTAGTTTCCGGAGAAGTACGAATTATATTAACTCAATAGCATATGTTTAAACGAATCAGTTTTTATATTTATAATCAGGAAAAATCTAAATGGTTACCTGCAAATTTTTATGAGCTGAAGGTAAAGGATCCGATAGTATCGTATTTAGCTGGTCGGGCTATTTTAATGATTAATTTATTGGCCGTTGGCGGAGAACGCCAACAGTAGCAGATCACCTGGATGTAATTTCGTACGCCAGCCTCCCTGCTTTCTTCACCAGCGATACAAATTCTTTGCGATAGCCCTCGGTATCTTTTCCAAGCGATGCATTCGCCATGCTTAATACCTGCTCATAAGTGCTGTTACCTTTATATTCGCTGTTGCGCAATAACATGGCAAATCCAGCTACTGATGTTGCAAACCTGAAATTATCCGACGTATTTTTTATGTCAATGCCCTTATCAATAACGGCATGAGCAATGAGCTCGCTGTTATCTCTATCCGGAGCCTTGTAACGGAATTTTATGGTAAGCATTTCATCACTAAATGAGGAGCCGCTTTTCTTTACGTTGTTTTGATATTTAAGTGGATCTGCTTTTTTTAAAAATTCAGACTTCACTCCCACAGGGATGATCTCATAAAGCGCAGTAACTGTATGGCCACTGCCCAACTCACCGGCATCTTTTTTATCATCGTTGAAATCTTCTTTATTTAAAAGACGGTTCTCATACCCTATGAGCCGGTAAGCTGCTACCTTTGCCGGGTTAAATTCCAGTTGCAGCTTCACGTCTTTTGCAATGGTGAAGAGCGTACCGCCAAATTCATTTACCAAAACTTTCTTTGCTTCGTTTATACCGTCTATGTAGGCATGGTTACCATTTCCTTTGTCTGCAAGCTGCTGCATTTTGC
>JBDTZL010000014.1:0-4437 GCA_040005125.1 Ginsengibacter sp. | reverse complement strand
AAACAAATAAGTACTGCCGGGCTTAAGGCTATCAAGCATATTCAAAAAACTTTTTAGCTTCTCATCGAAAGTAATACTGGGGCCTTTATATCCAATTGATTGAACTCCCAACTCTTTAAAGTCAATATAGATATTGTATTCTTTCGCTAATTTTTCTACCAGCATACTAACCTGCTTATCCAGATCTGTACAACCCATATGGGAAGATACATGACTTATACGCGGAATTTTTTTTATGGCCAGTTCTATTTGCGCACGAAACTCTTTTTCGATATCTTCTATCTTCCAATGATTTTCCTTTATTGACTGACCGGGATAATTTTTATTCGGAAATACCATAGGATAGAAATAACCGTTGCTGTCTTTCAGGCTCGCACAATCAGATAAAGGCCGCCATTTTACATTCTCCCATTCGCTGGTAAGGGCTAAATGAATGCCTACATCCACCGTCGGGTTTTGCTGCAATAGTTTCACAGCTTCAGGAAACCAGGGCGATGCCACAATAACCTCTATGGAAGTTTCGATGCCGTTTTTATATGCTTTGATCAATGCTTCGTTACCTGAATGTGAAAAACCCATATCATCTCCCCGGATAATCAGGCGGGTGGTTTTTTCTTGTGCATGTGTTGTACTATAAACCAGCACGAAAAGGAGACTATAAAATATTTTTTTCATTATTTGGTATTATTTATTCAGAATGGTTTATACTAGCAATATAAACTGATGCATGTTTAATTTATGCTGATTATTTTAATTTATTATCATAAATAGATTCAAGGTATCATTGACAGAAATTGAGTATTCGATATGACTTTTCATGCGATTCGCTTTTATTCACCTGCTTACTACATTAACCGCCTTACCCGCCAGGGCATTCAAAATATTATCAAGAGTCATTTGCATAAGGCGTTGTCTTGCTTCAAAACTTATCCAGGCATTGTGAGGGGTAATAATACAATTTTGTAAACCGATCAGGGGATTCGTATCAGCCGGAGGCTCTGCGCTTAATACATCCAATACAGCAGCAGCAAGCATATTGCCCTGAAGTGCATCTGCCAGATCCTGTTCGTTGACCAGCTGGCCTCTTGATGTGTTGATAAGAAAA
This sequence comes from Ginsengibacter sp., assembly GCA_040005125.1. Classification (GTDB taxonomy): domain Bacteria; phylum Bacteroidota; class Bacteroidia; order Chitinophagales; family Chitinophagaceae; genus Ginsengibacter. Next base: position 3,332 of record JBDTZL010000014.1, on the reverse strand, counting down.
GCGGTGGGCTTCATTAGCGAGAGCAGTTTCACATTTACAAATTCCCTGTTATCTTCTTTTAAAGGACAATGCAATGAAACCACATCGCTCTGTGCAAACAGAGCCTCTAAAGTTACACTGGCAGCTAAAGGTGATTGTTTGTTTTTATTATAAAAAATTACATTCATGCCAAGGGATTTTGCGATTGCAGCAACCTTTTGCCCTATCCTTCCAAAACCAATGATACCAATGGTTTTACCACTGAGTTCTACGATGGGAGCCTTTACATAACTCCAGTCAGCTGAACGAACCCACTCACCGTTTGCTACACTTTGCGCATGTGTGCCCACATGATTTGTTAACTCAAGTAACAATGCAAATGTATGCTGGGCCACAGAGTCTGTACCATATTCGGGCACATTACAAACAAGCACACCTTTATCTTTCGCTGCCTTAACATCTACAATGTTATAACCTGTTGCAGATACCGCAATTAACTTAAGATCCGTCGCAGAATAAATAGTATCAGCAGTAATTGGAGTTTTATTGGTAATGATAACGGTTGCTTCCCGGCAACGCCCTGTTACCTGGGTTACCGGAGTCCTGTCATAATATTTCAGTTCCCCAAGCTTTTCAAAAGCTTCCCAGCTAAGATCTCCGGGATTTAGTGTATATCCATCTGTTATTACAATCTGCATAAGTAATGACCATTAATATTGAACTACTACAATTTCAAAAGGCAAAGCATAATTTAATTGCAATGATAAAGCCAGGTGCCAAAGTAATTAATCCGGCTTTTTTATCATTACAAAGTAATTGCTTCCCACATTGTTTGATTTAGCATCGGCAGCAGGCAATATCACTTTTCCTTTTGTAAAACTTTTACTATAAACATCAAAGTAACGATACTGTGCCACAATTTCGCCATCTTCTTTTTTAAACTCTTTTAACCACGGAGGAATAGTTGAATGCATAAAATTATCCAGCTTTTCATAAGCCACATATATTATTGCATTTTCGTCGATATTAAAAGACAGAAAATCTTCTCCTGTTTTGTTGGCATCATTTACGTCGGTCTTAATGTAGGTGAAGCCTTCATATTTATCAATAGCGCTGAAATTAATTTCTTCCATATCAGTAGTAATAGAAGTGTCTTTACTATTGAAGCATGGAGTTTCACCGGTCATCATTTTTGAAATTTTATAAGCCACTCCATCTTTTGTAACTGCATTTGTGACAAGTATTTCATTTTTATTTTTTTCTGCAACAGATATCTTATAGGATTTGGTTACCGATTCATTGTTTTCATCGGTTACGCGGATATCCATCCTATAGGAACCTTTTTCTAAAGGAACTCCTTTTATTGTCCCATCCTGGTATAGCTCTAACCCTTGTGGTAATGCATTTTTGGCAGCTATTGAAAAGAAAAGATCGCCATTTCCTTTGGCGGCTATTTTCTGTAAGTAATAAATACCAGCAATTCCTGCGGGTAACTCTTTTGAAATAAATGCAGGTTTAATATTTACTTCAACAACCGTTGTTGCCATTGACGTTTTTCCTTTATCATCATAAGCAATTGCCTCAATAATATTATCGCCTTTTATTGGAATAATATTAATTATATACGGCTGTTTTTTAAGCGATTCAATAAATCTTTTATTTTGATACACGTCAACCTTTGAAATACTTCCATCAGGGTCTTTCGCATATATACCAACTGCTACAGGACTTCCTTCCTTTACCAGTTGTTTATGCAAAGGTGTAATAAAATAGATATGAGGATTCTTATTTCCATCATTAATTTTTGAATAGGCCCAACCCGTCAAATCCTGTGTACTGGCTGCATTCCATTGCACACCATGTCCAATACCTTTAAAATTTGAATAGCGCGGATTAACGCCGGTAACCCATGTACTACCGGTATCATTTTTATACCCGTTCAAAACTCTTATTGCAGCAACCTGTTTCCTTAGAAACCTGGAGAACCAATCTGTCTCTCCCTGGTTTGCCCATACAGGTATATCTTTTATAATTGATGAATCGCCACGAAAGCTCATGCCCATTGGTATTGCTGCCGCAAAATAACCAGGATATTGCTGTATAATATTAAACGTACCTTCTCCTCCCATTGAAAAGCCACATACATAAATTCTTTGCGCGTCTGCGTTATTGTTGGCAATAAGATCATCCATTACTTTTTTCAGGTTTTTAAAATGCTGTGACCAGCCCCTGGATGTAGCGGGTGCAATAATATAAGTTGGAATGCTTTGTGTATTGGCGCCAAAGTTATGCCACATACGTACCGGTGGATCAACGGTGTTGCGCAGCGAAGCATGATAGCTTTCACCACAACATCCATGCATAAATAATGCAAGCGGATATTTTTTTCCCGGCTCCATGTTCACCGGTGTATATAAATAATATTCTGTAGAATCCTCTTTATGCCAGCTCCATTGAGGCAAACCTTTGTAGTCTATTTCCTGTGCTGAAGTTGTGCCAGGAAAAAGCTGTAATGCAATAAGCCCTCCGAATAACAGTGCAAGCTTTTTTAGTGTCATCCCTATTAATTTATAGCGGAACAATCTAACGATATATCACTGCGGCGGTGTGCTGTAGTATGCTGAAAAATAATAATCTTTTTACTGCAAATATGAACATTGACAACAAAATCATTTATTACTGCCGGCCCGGGTGCACACAAGTATGCCATAGTCATTTAAATTCATTGAACGATATCATTTTTAGAGGAGGATAGTGAATGTCGCGTTACAACCCTTATACTGTTGCCAGACTGTATACTTTGTTTTAATATTGCAACTAAAATTTATAAACAGGATAAGTATGAAACACTGTTTAATAATTGATTTTTTCATATGTAAGAAAAGAATTTTTAGCGCGGTTAATTACTAATGTTGCCGCTGTAAGGGTATTTGTAATTGTTAATGCGCCATCACGCACTTCCAGTTTGCTTACAGGCGTCGAAGTTCCAATGCCCACATTTTGAGCAGAAGTGAATTGAGCTATGCTCATCAGTAAAACAATCAGAATAGTCCGGAAATTCTTAATATTCATTTTTAATTTAATTTTTGACTTATTTAAAGAATCTATTGTTCAATAAAGTTGCGGCGATGAAAAAATACAGGTTCTGTTTCCAGTTATTACCTGTAACAGAGTTAGCATTACATAAAATATATTTTAAAATAAGTATTGTTCATTTTTTATCCCCCAGCTGGCAGTTGCTGCCAAAGATGCTTATTAGTTAGACCTTTTTTTAGAAAGAAGGATGCACTGTTATTCCTGAATTTGTAAGGCAGGCAGGTAAGATAGAAATTAATATTGAAATAGCAATCGTG
>JBDTZL010000015.1:0-15078 GCA_040005125.1 Ginsengibacter sp. | reverse complement strand
CAATTGTAAAATGTCATACATAAAAAGACGCGTAGATTAATAGTCAAAAACAATCCTGAAAATTGTGAAAATCTAAATTTTGATGATTTATGTTATTTGGATCGGATTCCGTTATTACCGTAGAGACCGTAGCTAGGGATACCAGTCAGCTTCTAGTGCAATATTACACCAATTTACAAAATAATAAAAATATTATTGAAAATGAATTGTTATTAAATATACAATATAAATATTTTTAACGCAGCCTGGCTCCTGCGAATTTAGCCTTTTTCTTATCTATAACTCTCGTGTGTCCTTTATATTTGCAACAATAAATAGACAAATGTTTAATAACAGAACACGAATCAGGGAAGCTTTAAACAGCGAAATGGCCAACCATACAATAACAGTTATGGGATGGGTGCGTACTTTTAGAAACAACCAGTTTATAGCATTAAACGATGGCAGTACAAACGATAATTTACAGGTAATCGCAGAACTCGGCCGCTATGATGATCCCCTGTTAAAAAGAATTACTACAGGTGCTGCTTTAAAAGTTACGGGAGAAATTGTTGCCTCTTTGGGAAAAGGCCAAAAAGTCGAATTAAAGGCGGAGACCATTGAGGTGCTTGGAGACAGCGATCCCGAAAAATTTCCCCTTCAGCCAAAGAAGCACAGCCTTGAGTTCTTAAGAGAAATTGCCCATTTGCGTTTTCGTACCAATACTTTCGGAGCTGTTTTTCGCATAAGGCATTCCCTTGCTTTTGCTGTACATAAATTTTTTAATGACAAAGGTTTTGTATACCTCAACACCCCCATTATAACGGCATCCGACGCCGAAGGTGCGGGTGAGACCTTTCATGTAACCAATTTTAATCTTGAGCAACCTCCAAAAAACAGCGACGGCTCCATTGATTATAAAGAAGATTTTTTTGGCCGGCCAACCAACCTTACCGTAAGCGGACAATTAGAAGCAGAACTAGGGGCTTTGGCTTTGGGTGACGTGTATACTTTTGGGCCAACTTTTCGTGCAGAAAATTCAAATACCGCCCGCCATCTTGCAGAATTTTGGATGATTGAGCCCGAAATGGCATTTTCTGATCTTGAAGATAATATGAATATTGCCGAAGAATTTATTAAATATATTATTAAGTATGCTTTGGAAAACAACCGCGAGGACCTGGATTTTCTGGCGTTACGGGTACAGGAAGAAGAAAAGCAAAAGCCACAGATTGAACGAAGCGAAATGGGACTGATTGAAAAACTGGAATTTGTAGTTAATAATAATTTCGAACGGATCACCTACACAGAAGCAATTGAGATTTTAAAAGAGTCCAATCACAATAAGAAAAAGAAGTTCAGGTTTTTGATTGACCATTGGGGCGTGGACCTGCAAAGCGAGCATGAACGTTACCTTGTCGAAAAGCATTTTAAGAAACCGGTAATATTGACAAATTATCCCAGGGAAATTAAAGCCTTTTACATGCGGCAAAATGATGATGGAAAAACGGTTGCTGCTATGGATATTCTTGCCCCGGGAATTGGTGAAATAGTAGGCGGCTCACAAAGGGAAGAACGCCTGGAAAAACTGGAACAACGAATGAAAGAAATGAATGTGCCTGTTGAAGAATTGCACTGGTATCTCGACACGAGGAAGTTCGGAACGTGCCCTCACGCCGGCTTCGGGCTTGGCTTTGAGCGGTTAATTCAGTTTGTTACGGGCATGAGCAACATTCGTGATGTTATTCCTTTTCCACGGTTTCCAAAAAATGCGGATTTTTAATGGCCTGGTTTTGACTTAAACAATTAAATGTATTATTGATTAGAAGGTTGGAATCGGCTTTTTTCTTCGTCGTTTCAATAGTCTGGTCGTGCCAACTGTATTTTGTCGCATTGTTTATTACACGAATTTTTATAATACGATAACACATATAAATGCACGAGTTTCTCTTAATTCGTGTAATTCGTGCCTGAAATTCGTGTAATCATTTTGCGTCTTTTCCTTCGTGACATGATACCAGATACCACTCATTACTTCCCAATTTCTTTCCGTTAATTTCTTATTTCGTGTTTTCTAAAAAAGCCCTGATCCTGGTACCAACATTTTCCCTGATGTTAGTATAAAACAGGTTGTAATCTGCAATGTGATAATTTTTTATTGTAAGAAAAACACTTCCAAAAAACCTGGGCTTATTGACCCATAAAATATTTCCATGAACCCGGGCATGAACCAGTGCCGGAATTACTTTATTGAAATTTCTTAGAATCCCGCCTTTATTTAATTCTGAGGGTGCAATTAAGGTATCCATCGTCCAGGTAAGAGGATTAATTACATAAGCTTTCAATTTTTCACGCTCAATTACAGGCGGTATATATCCTTCTTCAAAAGTTCTCCAGCTTATAAAACAATCTGTTGATGTGGAATCTTCACAAGGCTTCATTTGAGAAAAATAATTTGCAAAAACGGGTAAGCCTATAACATAAGCGCATACCAATTGATTTTGTAAAGGTTTCCCTTCAAAAAAATCCTTTAGTAACTTTCCTGCATGTCTTGTTCCCTGGCTGTGTGATGCAATTATAATGGGCCTGCCATGATTATAATTTTTCAAATAATATTCAAAGGCTGCTTTCACATCTTCATAAGCTGTGTCAAGCGCCGCCTCCCCTTTTTGCTTATCGTTGGTGAAAAAAGCCTGGAGGTTGGCCTGCCGGTAGCGTGGAGCGAATACCCGGCAATATTTATTGAAAACGCTTGCCTGGTACAGTATAGTTGATTTATCTGTTTTTTTGTTGAGCTTTTCATTATCAATATCCGCATTCCACCCCATGGGCAGGTTTCCATTTGTATAGGTAGTAGGGTGAATAAAAAAAACATCTGCTAAAGTATCTTTTGATTCACTTTTGAAATCCAAAGGCACCTCATCAGATGGATCTTTTTTAGAAGGATGTGCAGCCCAATAATTCAGATCACTGTAATCCGGTTTGCCGCTATCACTTTTAAAATGATAATTAACTGAGCCCGTATAATTTTTATGAGAACAGGATGATGTGAGAAATATAATTTGAAATAAAAAAATTCTTGTTAAAGCTTCTAATAAAAAAATTCTTTTGTAATTTGACATACCCAAAACTACATGTACAAGTTTAAAATAAAAAAATAACACTATGACAATTCCTGTTGTTGATTTAGATGATTTTGTAAATGGAAATTCAGGTAAGAAATCTGCTTTTGTTCAAAAACTTGGCCACGCATACGAAGATGTTGGTTTTGTTGCAGTAAAAAATCACGGTATCTCCGCAGAACTTATTGCAGACTTATATAAATATGTTCAACAATTTTTTTCTCTTCCATCTGAAAAGAAAAAAAAATTTGAAATCCCTGAACTCGCTGGCCAGCGTGGCTATACATCATTTGGTAAGGAACATGCCAAGGGAAGTGATGCACCGGATCTCAAAGAATTTTTTCAATATGGACAGGTGGTTCCGACAGATCATCATTTAAAATCTGAATACCCGGATAATGTAAAAGTTGATGATATCCCGGGGTTCAATGAAACTTTTTTTAAAGCTTACCGTGCGTTTGAAAAATCAGGCAAGTCGCTGTTGCAGGCAATTGCATTATACCTGGATTTGGAAGAAAATTATTTTGACGATTTTGTAGAAGATGGAAATTCTATAGTTCGCGCCATACATTATCCCCCTATTACTTCCGAACCAAAAAGTGCCATACGGGCAGAGCAGCATGAAGATATTAACCTGATCACTCTACTCGTTGGAGCTTCAGCAGATGGCTTACAAATTCTTACAAAAATGAATGAATGGATAGGCGTTACTTCACTTTCCGATCAGATAGTAGTAAATGTTGGTGATATGCTGCAACGCCTTACAAATAATAAATTAAAAAGCACCACACATCGTGTTGTTAATCCCCCCAGGGAACTTTGGCATACTTCGCGATTTTCAATTCCTTTTTTTCTGCATCCAAAATCCGATATGAGCCTTGCTGCATTGGAGAGTTGCATTGATGAAGGGCATCCGAAAGTTTATGAAGATATAACAGCCGGAGATTATCTTGATGAAAGGCTGAGAGAAATCGGCTTAAAAAAATAAAAATTAAAAAGGGAACTACAGGAAAGGGACGTCTAACTTGTTTTTAAAGCCGATCAGGATATATTTATTTATAGTTTTATTTTATTGTTTCAAAATGGTATTGTTCAGGCATGTCCCTTTTTTAAAGGCGGTGTTTTATTACACAATTTCTGCGTTCGGCGGCCCGCAGGGGCATCTGGGGATGATGATGAAGACTTTCGTTGACAGGCGAAAAGATGTTACCAAAGAAGAATTGATGGAGTACGTAGCTTTCTGCCAGTTATTACCGGGAGCGACTTCAACTCAAACCCTTACTTTAATCGGGTACAAACGGGGCGGAGTTCCGTTGGCGGTACTTACCCTTATTATCTGGATACTTCCTGCCAGCTTGCTGATGGGGTCTTTTTCCTTCCTGGTACATTATATAAATACCACTCATGTAAGCCTCAATATGTTTACTTACGTACAGCCAATGGCTGTGGGTTTTATAGCGTTTGCCGCTTACAGGATGTATAAAATTTCCATTAAAAGCACCATCACCTATATTATCATGCTTGTGGGTTTATTTACCACCTACCTACTTTTTAAAACACCCTGGGTTTTTCCTATATTGATTGTTTTAGGAGGGGTTGTTACAAACTTCAGTGATAAACGAATTCCCGAAAAGGAAAATATCAGGCCGAAGCAAATAAAATGGACGAACATCTGGCTTTTCGTTCTATTATTTTTAATAGTTGGTTTCTTAAGTGAAATAGCGCGAACTCATAACTGGGAGCACAAAAGGGCGTTCAATCTTACAGAAAACTTTTATCGTTTCGGGAGCCTTGTTTTTGGTGGCGGGGATGTGCTGATGCCGATGATGTATGAGCAGTACGTAGTGAGAGAGAAAACCAAGTCCATGACCAAAGAGGAGTATTTAACAGGATGGGGGTTGGTAAGGGCTATCCCGGGGCCTGTTTTTTCGGTAGCTTCCTATACAGGTGGGATGGTGCTGAGAAGCAAAGGCAAAGAGATGCAGTTACTGGGCTGTTTTATAGGCTGTATAGCCATTTTTCTGCCCAGTGCCCTGCTTGTCTTATTCTTCTACCCGGTGTGGCATAATTTAAAAAAGTACGTAATTGTGTTCCGGGCACTGGAAGGCATTAATGCAGTGGTTGTTGGAATTATGTGGGCGGCATCACTGTACCTGCTAAAAGACATTTCAATTACAGAACTGAAGACAGTAAGCTTTGTGAATATACTGGTAATCGCAGGAACATTTATCGCACTTACTTTTACGAAAATCCGTTCACCATACATCGTTGTTGGATGCCTGTTACTGGGCCTTATTTTTTGAATAGTTAACTGTAATACTGCTGCCGCTCAATCTCTTCTTTTACAATATCGGGAACCAGATAGCGGATCGATTTTTTTAAACGCACCAACTCACGGATATGGGTACTCGAAATTTCCAGCAATGGTGCCTGGAGAATGATGATGTTGGACTCCTGGGTGCCGGATAGTTTAAATCCAGGCCTTTCGTAGATATATATGGGATAGTTTTTTGAAAGTACCTCGTAGTTTTTCCAGCGTTTTATGTTACTAAAACTATCACTTCCCATAATTACTGAAAATTCATGGTGCGGGTATTTCTCAGATAAATAGGTTAATGTATCTATTGTATAGGAAGGCTTGGGAAGTTTAAATTCAACATTGGAGGTTTTAAGCTTTTTCTCGCCTTCGATGGAAAGATCTATTAAGTGTTTTCGATGATGTTCATTTAAAAGAGACGCGGCCTTTTTGAGGGGATTTTGAGGCGAAATTACAAACCAAACCTGTTCCAACAGGGTATTATTTACAATATGACTGGCTATGATGAGGTGGCCTGTATGGATAGGATTAAATGAGCCAAAATACAATCCAATTTTCACCTAACAAATTGTTTATCAGTTACTTATAAAATTTCTACATTAATTTTTTCTGCTTCATCGGCACGAAGGCTCAATGAATAACCCGATACCATTATGTAAATAGGATCGCCAAAAGGCGCTTTTTTCCAAACAGTAATTTCCTCTTCCGGCAAACATCCCATTTCCATTAATTTTAAAATAATCTCATCATTTTCAAATGACTTAATTTTTACTTTTGTCCCTGCTTTTACCTGCGATAAGTTCATACTCATTGATCTGGTGGTAAATATATCATTCATCTTTTGTACTTTATTCCGATTTTAGAAATACTGTAATTTGGAAACAATTCAATTTAATAACAATGGGATATCTCCCAAAATCAGGCTCACAAAAGAATTAAAAGATTTTCTCTTTTCAATTTTCAGCACTGAGAAAGTTTTGTTTAAAAATGTTTCTTATATTTTTTGCAAGGATGATTTTTTGTTGGCTCTCAATCAACAATACCTTAATCATGATACGCTTACGGATATCCTAACTTTCACCTTATCGGGTATTGATTCTCCTATTGAATCTGAAATCTACATTAGCATCGAAAGGGTTCAGGAAAATGCTGCCTCCCTAAAAATTGATTATCAACACGAACTCTTTCGCGTAATGATTCATGGAATTCTTCATTTATGTGGCTATTCGGATCATACTTCGAAAAAAAAATCGTTAATGCGGAAAAAGGAAGATTATTACCTATCATTGTTTGGTTTCACATGAAACGTTCCACGTGAAACAATTTATGGTTGTTTTCAAATTGGTAAATTTGCCGCATGTTCCCAAAATATGATGTGATAGTAGTAGGCGCGGGTCATGCGGGCTGTGAAGCGGCGGCAGCGGCGGCGAATTTAGGCAGCAAGGTGCTGCTCATTACGATGAATATGCAAAACATGGCCCAAATGAGCTGTAACCCGGCTATGGGAGGCATCGCGAAAGGTCAGATAATCAGGGAAATAGATGCTTTAGGGGGGTTTTCAGGGATTGTCACTGACGAAACCATGATCCAGTTCAGAATGCTTAACAAAAGTAAAGGCCCGGCGATGTGGAGCCCCAGGGCTCAAAGTGATCGCCAGCAATTTTCTATAAAATGGAGATTTTTATTGGAAAACGTGCCCAATCTTGACTTTTACCAGGATTCCGTGGTTGGCCTGATCAAAAAAGATGATAGCATCACGGGCATAAAAACTGCGTTTGGACATGAAATTTATTCAAAATCAGTGGTGTTAACAAATGGAACCTTCTTAAATGGCATTATACACATTGGAGAAAATCAGTCAAAAGGTGGAAGAATGGCTGAAAAGGCGTCTACCGGCATCACTGAGCAACTGGTAAGCTGGGGATTTGAGAGCAGCCGGCTCAAAACAGGGACACCTCCAAGAATTGATGGCCGTTCGCTGGATTATTCAAAAATGGAAGAACAAAAGGGTGATGATGTAATAACCGGCTTTTCTTTTTCCAATACAAGCAAGCCAAAAAAACAGCTAAGTTGCTGGATCACTTATACAAACCCAGAGGTTCACGAAATATTACAATCAGGATTTCATGAAAGCCCGATGTTCCAGGGACGGATCCAGGGTCGTGGGCCAAGGTATTGCCCGAGTATAGAAGACAAGATCAACAGGTTTGCTGAAAGAGACAGGCACCAGCTTTTCGTAGAACCCGAAGGATGGAATACTATTGAGGTGTATATAAACGGTTTTTCATCATCATTATCAGAAAACGTTCAATATAAAGCACTTAGGAAAGTTCCCGGCTTTGAAAACTGCAAAATGTTTAGACCCGGCTATGCAATTGAGTACGATTTCTTTCCACCAACCCAGCTAAAGCTGACCCTTGAAACCAAACTATTAAAAAATCTTTTTTTTGCCGGTCAAATTAATGGTACAACAGGTTATGAAGAAGCTGCCTGCCAGGGTTTGATGGCAGGAATCAATGCCCACAAAGCAGTTTCTGAAGAAACTCCGCTGGTACTTAAAAGGAACGAAGCATATATAGGTGTATTAATTGATGACCTTGTGAGCAAAGGCACTGATGAACCCTACAGAATGTTTACGAGCAGGGCAGAATTCCGGACTTTATTAAGACAGGACAATGCCGATTTGCGCTTAACAGAAAAAAGCTTTCGCTTAGGACTTGCTTCACAGGAAAGGATGGAGGCTGTTAAGAAAAAAAAAGTAGAAATTCTTAAAATGACCGATTGGTTAACTAATGTAAAATTAGAACCTGGAGCCGTAAATCAATACCTGGCAGAAAGCTCCTCATCCCCCATAACGCAATCGGTACAGGCCGCCCGGTTATTGTTACGACCCGAGGTTAACTTACAAGGCATGCTGACTGCAATACCTTCCATGAAAACTTTAACCGGATATTCTACGCACGCCCTGGAACAGGCAGAAATACAGGTCAAGTACCAGGTATACCTGGACAAGGAAGAAGAACTGGTTAAAAAAATGAATACACTGGAGAACCAGGTGATTCCGGACAATTTCAATTATGATAAAATTCTATCCCTGTCAAACGAATCCCGCCAAAAATTTAATAAAGTAAAGCCGGGGACCCTTGGGCAGGCAAGCCGAATCAGTGGCGTAAACCCAAGCGATGTTCAAATACTCATGGTCTATATGGGGAGATAATGCGTCTATTCGTAACCGTTATGAATACCCGGTTTTTATTGGAAATATTATTCGCGTGTATGCATAACAGTTAGTGTTGCTTTTTAGTGGGGGTTGCGCCAAACAGGATTCTCATGCTCTCCCCGAAAGTATATCTATAAAATAAATGCGGGAATGGAGTAAACTACTGAAGCGATTGTTGTGCTGAATATAAACAGCAATGCAAAAGTTTCTTCAATTGTAAGTGTAAATGTGCTCTTTTTCATAATAATTTTTTTTAGTGGTTTTAAATATTGTTGTTGTAATTAAGACGGCCGTAGTTCACCCACGTTTAAAACAAGGCTGTTAAATAATTTTAACGCCGAAGCTCACGGGGTTTTCAGGGGTAGACAGGTATCATTAATGCAGCGCTGCGTTGCTTGTTTGTCCAACCGTCCTGATGCATTGGAAGAAACGGACCAGGCCGATGTATTGAAAACAGGATTGCCGGCAGAAGAGAACCGCAGCTGGCTATTTACCGCCGCCGAAGTGGAAACCACGCTCGGGATACTTCTGTGAACGGGGGCAAATGTCCATGATCAATATGTAAAAAAGCGTCTAGCCATAGCCGTTATACATGCCAGGTTGATCTTTTACGCAAGCGCCATTTATTTCTCTTAGAAATAAATGGCGCTTATGCATGGTAGTTACTACAATTCTGTGAGCCGGGTAATGGCATACCAATCCCTTTAAACAGTGGGTTACCAGTTAAAAACAGGAATAGAATAAATTAAAGATGCAACTGTTGTGCTGAATATAAATAACAGTGCGAATACTTCGCCGGTAGTGAGTGTAAATGTGTCCTTTTTCATAAATATTTTTTTTATTGTTGTAAATTTTGTTTGTTGTTATTAGGACGAACACATTACGGGGGCGTTTAAAAAAAAACTGTTAATTAAATTCTAACGTAATAAACTGTGGGCCTTTCCAGGGCTTTCTTACCTGTTTACAACAAATAAATATAAGCAACAGGCATCCGGCAAATATCCGGCAAAGTGGGTTGGCCAAACAAGCCGGTTCGCGGTAGCGGCAGCAGAAAAGGAAGTATCCGCAGCTACCGGGCAAAAAAAACCCGCAGGTAAGTGCAGGCGTTGTAAAAAATAAATTTTAATCCGGGGTATGTCGTTTTATAAGATCATTGGATATCGCCTTATTGAAAAGCGGCTTTTATAAGATAATTTGTTATTGACAGGTATTGAAGAAAAAAAAGGAAGTTGATTGTTTCTGCTTTTGTTATGGGTTTTCCTGGATTGGTAAACGGCTCTTTTCGATGGGATATTGGAAACAATGATTAATGTTGGTAAACATCAATCAACTTCGGTGCAAAGATACTCAACCATGCTCCATACGCAAGAGCGTTACTACTTAGTTTTACCTATACTGAAATTACCGGGTGAAAAGTAAAAATACCATGTGGAATAAATGAAATATACGATAGTAAAGTTGGAACAACCTGAACTATCAACCGAAGTCTCGCCAGAATAATTAATGCAGAGGTTAATCAATCCTGAAGTAAGCTTAGGTTAGAGCCTGCATTCAAATAATCCCTAAGTATTACCTGCTGCAAGGCAAAAAATTAAACCGGTTTGCCGGTGAATTGATTGCATAGTAAAAATTCCTTCGCTAACAACCAGCTATTTGAAATAATTTGCAAGGCTGCTCCGGCAAAATCCTTTTCAATTTGAAATTATGGATTCAATACCTTTTGAAAAGTTATCCCAATTTTGACTGAAAAGAAGATATAAAAGTGAGGCCACAGTTATCACTATGAGAGCAAAATATATGAAGCTGGATATAGATTTTTGTCTCAATTTGTAAATATTGAACACTTAAGATATATAGTATCCCTGATAGAATCGAATATCATTTAAGGGTATATATAAAAAGTAAATTAAGGCTATAAATATTTAAGATAGGTATTATGATTAAAAGTGAGATAATCTTTAGGATCTCCCAAGTGCCGTAGCAAGAGCAGGACATTCTACCAACAAGTTGGCTGCTTCTGTGTGGACTTCTCTTTTAATCATCCTTGCAATTATAACACAGATGTTTGATTTGCAAAGATAAAAAGGGTTTCTAAAGCATTGGGTGAATAACTCTAATATAGCCGAAAAAAACTAAGCGCTATAAGTTTGTTTTTTGTTGTACCAAAAGAAAAGGCTTGAAATATCAAAGTGATGACTATAACATCAGAAAAGCAAGTTTAGGTTTCAGGGCGCTTAATGATAAGCTCAGGAATGACATCATGCTTATTATTAACGGAAGCGGATCAGTTAAAGTAACCCAGATCTATCAAAACTTCAGGCTTGAGCAATGCGTAGCTTCTCATCATCCTTGCAAACCTGCACGATGCTGGCATTGTGAAAGCAACGAGGAACGGAAGAATTATTTACTATTCAATAAACAAGGAAAGAGTAACTTCAATTGAGCAGCTGGCAAAAGAGTTGGGAAATAAAACTTAACTATAATCATCACTACTGACTCTTACTGAAAAATCAGTTTCATTTACCAAAGACACTTCACCCGAAAGGCAATTATGTTCTTCGCACCATTCAGATGCAACGTCGAGTGCCTCCTGGTAACTCATAGCTCCTGATATTTTCAATTTATCAACGGTTCCGTTATCCGGGGTTATTTCATTTATCTGAATGATACCTCTTGAGTATCCGGTTTACCGGATGCTTCAGAAAGAAAATTTTTACGCAGCTGAAGATGATCTTTTGGATATAGATAAATGCCCTGATGCAGAAGCTAATGCGAAGCTAAGCGCTGCAGCTCCTGATTTGTTAGAAATGTTACAATCAATTATTGAGGCTGGAAAGAGAGATATGAGCAATCCAAAATATGATACATATTTCGAGGGCGTAAGGGAAGCAATTTAAAAAGCAACATCGTAATGCCAGATCTAACTATCAACGGCCCGAAGTAAGCAAAAGCGATTTAAATAATGGATTATGCTAATTGAATATCATTTGCCATGCAATAGCTTTTTATAGCAGTAGAAATGCTTTTGGATAGAGCAACGTCGCCGTGGAAGACTTTGTAATCAAATCTTTCTTGCTTCGGGTAATATACGAAGGTCATACTGCTGGGAGCACTGGCTATTGTAGGTCTTATATGGAAGACATGATATTCTTTGACAAGGTGATTCTCGGAAGGCACTTTATGGACCTGGGCTGTAAATATTTTATTGTGTACAGTAAATTCTATTTCAAACGCATACAGAAAAGTAAACATATAAATGTGATTTTAAAAAGTGTCGCCTGATGTAATAACGGTAAAACTTTAAAAAAATTATACTCCTGGCCCCTAAATACTGAAACCAGTTTCCATAATGTTAAGTGAGGACCTTGTACACAAGATTGGGAAGGAAATTGAAAGGAATTATTTGTAGGATAATGTTGGCCAAAACAGGTTTGAAACTAAATCCTAATTCCCAATTCGGGCATGTGGGTCCATTTATGACAAATGTTATCCCTGAAAGCCTTAATTGAAATTTGGTCATAAAACCTTTCATATAATTATTTCCCATCTTTAGTATATTAGTACAAAAATCCTAATTTGTATTTTGCAAACATATTTTAAGTTTGGTCTAAGGTATTCTTTATGACAAACGATAACAACTATACGGACGCTTGGGTTGCTCAAAGACTTCAGTTCCTCGGGCTAATATCAGGAACTCAGGGTGACGATTTCAGGGCAGAGGATTTCTCGGGTCAGAAATTGCGTGGTAAGAATTTTTCAGGAGCGAATTTGCGGCTGGCAAACTTTGTCAAAGCAGATCTACGAGAAGCTAACTTTAGCTTTGCAACTCTGCATATGGCTGACCTAACTAGAGCTGACCTAAGAGGAGCCAAACTAGCCGGCGCTGATCTCTTGGATGCATTGTTAGTGTCGGCCAAATTGGAAGGAGCTAATTTCACGGCCGCTAGGCTAAGTGATGCTAATTTATCAAGAGCCAATCTCAAGGGCACGTTACTCGGCGGAGCGGACTTAACAAAAAGCAATCTGGAAGGCGCTTCCTTAATCGGCACATATCTGCATTCATCTGATGCCCGTGAGGCTAATTTTACTAACACAAAGATCTTGGGTTCAAACTTATGTTGGTCTAAATTTCATCGAGCAGTTTTTCGATCTGCAAAAGTTATCTCTTCGGGTCTTGTAGGCGCAAATCTCAATTACTGCAATTTAAGTAATGCTGACTTTACAGACTCGGATTTAATACAATGTTCTTTGGTAGGCACTGACTTAACTGGCTGTACTTTAAACGGCGCACGGGTGTTTGGGGCATCTGTCTGGAACATCCATGGTGAACCGCGTGAACAGACCGGACTTGTTGTAACCCCATCAGGCGAAGCAGCTGTGACGGTGGACGATCTGGAACTCGCACAGTTCATCTATCTTATTTTGAACAATGGTAAACTCCGGGGCGTAATTGATACGATAACGTCAAAAGCAGTATTAATCCTTGGACGCTTTGGGAAGCGGATGAAGATAATAGCTGAAATGCGTACCGCATTGCGTCGGAAAGGCTATGCACCAATAGTTTTTGATTTTGAAGTAACATCAAGTAAGAACCTGTCAGATACAATTAAGTTGCTTGCACAAATGGCTCGATTTATTTTGGTAGATGTAACTGATCCGCAAAGTGCGCCTTATGAAATTGGGATCATTTCCATGATGAATCTTATATCGACACCATTAGTACCATTAATCGAAGGAGAGCAGAAGCCGTTTGCGATGCTTGAGGACATTCTTCGGCAAAACTGGTGCACAGAGTTGCATCGATACAAACATCCAGAACATCTGGCGACCATCTTTGAAACTGACATTCTTACGTCCGCGGAGGCTAAGCGAAGGCATCTCCTTGGGTTAAAATAAACACATCCTATGCTGGTCGAAGACCTTACAAAATGAAATTCCCTAAGAGTCTCAAAGAAAGCAGAGGATTTTGAAGATTTAATGCGAATTTATTTTGTCGGATCTTTCTAGGCCTTACTGTAATCGGAAGGTGACTATTTATCTTAGCGATGAGGAACATGATTTGCTAAATGAGTTTGCCAGTTTGGCATCTTACAATTTGAGTATTTCAGGAGCAGCAAGGTTTTTATTACTGGATCAATTAAAGACTTGGGTGAAGAAAGGAAAAAAAGAAAATTGCCTTGTATGAAAAGTATGAGTGATTTATGTCTGTGACGTTTATGCGGCCAAATTTGTAAATAAGTTACTTGAACAAAAATAGTTGTTATACTTCTGTGAATAAAATAGTGTGAAAAATGGGGGGAAATGGGTTTAAATTTGATTTTCCTACCGGTCGGGGGGTGTTAATTATTAACATGGCTGCCCCCCGCCAAATAACATTATAATGGGGATTAATAATGTTCTTCAAATATAAAATTATTTGAGGGAAACAGCATTATTTTACCCTAACATTTTTTCCCCATGACGCAAGTAGCTATTCAAAAACAAATTGATGTGATTAAAAAAGTTAATTCAGAGGTTGGCAAATCTCCTGAAACTGCATTAAAATTTCTTACTAATGTGGGAGTAATAAAAGACAAGTCTATAACTAAGGTAGAAACAAAAAAGAAAAAGTAAATTGGCTCACCACCGTCCATTTCAAGTAGTTGGATTCCATAGCTGTGAAAGAAAAGTGGGTTTGGCAGTAACCTCCCATCGAAAGCGGCATTAAAAGAGGCCCTTGATAAAGAATTTGATCGCAGCGCTTTTCGTAAGGAACCCCGGAAGAGTTTTATTGAATTTTTTGAAAATATCATACGTTCATCAAAAGAAGGTACCCGCCTTCAAGCCAATGGTAAAACAATAAGTCCTGCTACACTCAAAACTTACAATACGACCTTAAAACATCTAAAAAAATTTACAGTTCAAAAAAGAGGGGGATTGGACTTTGATAACATTGACCTGGACTTTTATCATGATTATGTCGAGTTCATAACCAAACAGATGAATTTAAGTCCCAATGCTATTGGCAAAGACATTCAAATCATTAAGCTTGTTTTACGGGAAGCATTTGAACGGAATGCAACTGATAAAAGAGCTTTCGAATCCAAACGCTTTCGTGTAGTCCGTGAGCAGCCTGATACTATTTACCTAACGGAAGAGGAACTTCAGGAAATATCAAAAGTTGATTTGGAAAATAATCAGCGGCTTGAAATTGTTCGTGATTTATTCTTAATAGGATGTTATACTGGCATGCGCTATTCTGACTACACAAATATTAGCAAAGATCAAATAGATGATGATTTTAATAAAATGCGTTACAGGCAATGTAAGACAGGGCAACTTGTAGTGTTGCCGATGCATTAAAGGTCATTGGAAAAAAATGTACTCAGCTCCTAAAAAATTATTTTTATAAGAAAACAAATGGCGGTGTAACCACTCATGTTCAACATCCAAAATGGGAG
>JBDTZL010000185.1:0-15082 GCA_040005125.1 Ginsengibacter sp. | reverse complement strand
GGGCTATAAAGCAATGTTTATAAATTGAGTTAAAATAATTAACGCCACTGAGCTTTGACCCGCGCAATTCATCGGCACAGCTATTGATAATAAAATCCACAAGCCCCAGAGAAGCGATATGTTAGTAGCAGCGAAAAAACAAATTTAAGAGCTGGATTTAGCTCCATAGGAGCGGCATACTGGACAAATTTATCACCCCTGCGGGTAAACGGATCAACAGGTATGTTTACTAATAAAATTATCCTGTTTATTTTGGAGAAATAATATTTGCTCTTTATTGTTGTGGTATCGCCAATGGCTTTATCACCGGTTTTTTTTGCAAACCTGTTATATGAATTCCTATCCCTAAAAGAGCATTCAGGGTAGCAGCAAATACGAGCCAAACATTCTCCCTGTAAAAACCCCCTGCAAAAAACCACGCAAAGAAAAATAAATGAAACCATAATGGTACCAGCCACGATATAGCAGGGAGTGATGCAGTGGTCGGTACTCTTCTTCGTATACCCCATACCGTTATTAAAATCAGTACGAGCGAAAAAGCAATAAACCGGTGCAGGGAGGTAATTCCAAAGTGGTCACGAAGGTATACATCAATGTACTTAAGCATGGCAAATAGAAATACCTGTGATAATAATACAGATATTAATGGCACCAACGCGAACTTCAGGGTTCTTGCTTTTATTTGGTGAAGAAAAGCTCTTTCCATCATCCTGCTGATGGATGAATAAAAAAATACAACCATTAGCCATCCAAAGAAATTACCAAACGGTACCCCGAACCAATCGGCAGTTAGAGGATTTAGGCCAGTGCTACTCCAGTTCCAGTGCCACATGTGTAACCTGTACGCTACGGTATCCATACTCAGGTCTATGCTGATGGCGAGCAGTGCATCCAGTGCTGCGGAAGACCATAAAGGCAACCGGAAGCTATCGCTGAAAATTCTCGCCGTGTACATAATAATGCTCCATCCTATACCGATGCAAAGAGGAATGTCAAAAGGCGAATGGCCGAACATGATCATGAATTTGCCGTAGGTATAACCCATGTTGGAGATCACGTTTACATATTCAAGTATTAAACCAAATAGTAATCCTCCCAGTAAGTAACTAACATGCCTGACGCCTTGTTTTACCGCATGAACAAAACAAAGAATAAAAAGAACGTACATACATAATTCCATAATGGGAAAGCAGTAAGAGGGGGCTTGCAGATAATGCATACCCGGAAAGGGCGGCATGTTATTTTAATTTTTTGAGCGGCAAAAGTAATTACTTTTCCGAACTTAACAGTCACTTTCTAATGCAGTGGTTCGGTGTCTCACGAATTACAATTTAATCAGCTTGTTACAACTTTTCTGTTCAAATATTATGGTTCCTGAGACCCGAATCATAGCGGATGCAAACACTTCAACAAAACTTCCCGGTTTTTGATTTGTAGCTCATTATTAAATATAGATGACGGGCTGCCGGATTGAAGCGAAAATCCTTTTGGCGCTCATAATGATTCAATCAGAATACACTTTCCCGCCAAAAGATTGAAGCGAAAAGCCGGATCAAAAGCTGAGGTAAGATCTGAAGTTGAAAGCCCCTTAAATTCAAATTGGCGTCAGCAGTTGGCTATTGCCGTGGAGAAAAGGTAATAAGCAACAGGCAATATTTGTATCATGAATATTATCTATTCTGTGTCGTAGAAGACCTGTCTGCAAAAAATGTAATTTCTTTATCTTTGATAAAATCATCTATATGAAGCATTCTCCCTGTTGTTTTTTCTTCATTATGTTATGTGTACTGAATACAACAAACATATTAGCCCAAAAGAATTCCGGGGTTGCTTTATTTAACGGAAAGGATCTTAATGGCTGGGATACTTATCTAGGCCCGCCACTAGACGATGCGGGAAAAAAATTAAGTGACATTCCTGTAGGATTGAATAATGACCCAAAACATGTGTTCACCGTTCCTGAGCAGGATGGAGAAAAAGTAATTCGGATCTCAGGCGAAAACTGGGGCGGTATTTCAACGAAACGGGAATACGCAGATTTTCATCTGCAATTGCTATTCAAATGGGGTATACTTAAATGGGGACAAAAGAAAAGTAAAAAAAGAGACAGCGGGCTGCTTTATTTCTGCGTAGGTGATAATGGAGCAGACTATGGTGCATGGATGCGCTCGCAGGAATTTCAAATTGAAGAAGGAAACTGCGGCGATTATTGGGGTGTGGCGGGAGGAATGCAGGACATCCCTGTAACAAAAAAATCAGACAGCGAATATGTTTACAACCCTGCGGGCCAGTTATATACTTTTAGTGCAACCGGTAAAGTTGGCCGTCATTGTATTAAACAAGGCGATGCAGAGAATGCCCCGGGAGAATGGAATACGCTTGACCTGTATTGCCATGGCGATACAAGCGTACATGCAATAAATGGAAAAGTAATGATGGTGCTGTACCATTCAAGCCAATTGGAAAAAGGGCAGGTGCTGCCGCTTACAAAAGGAAAAATTCAAATTCAATCAGAAGGAGCAGAAGTTTTTTACAAACATATCATGCTTGAACCTATTGATGCCATTCCTGCGGTGGTTTTATAGTTCATAATTCATAGTTCAAAGCTCAAGATACACAGAGTGCCTTTGGTAAGTTAGTTCCCTCGCCTTTAGGAGAGGGGTTGGGGTGAGGTTTAAGAAAAGTTCAAAGTTGAAAGTTGCGAAACTTCAACTTTGAACCTTCAACCTTTAACCTTCAACCTTTAACCTTCAACTTCACCCTTCGGTGTTTATAAGAAATTTAT
The DNA here is from genome assembly GCA_040005125.1 of Ginsengibacter sp. GTDB lineage: Bacteria > Bacteroidota > Bacteroidia > Chitinophagales > Chitinophagaceae > Ginsengibacter. Next base: position 12,297 of record JBDTZL010000185.1, on the reverse strand, counting down.
AAAAAAGGCTTTTCATATGCTACTTTTGAATAAAGGGTATTGACCGAAAAAGCAGCATTTTGTTTACACCTTAATATTATTTAAAATGAAACATGGTCTGTTAATAGATATGGATGGCGTTATATACGGCGGTGATGAATTAATCCAGGGCGCCGACGAATTTATTTCCCAGTTAATAAAGAAGGATATTCCATTCATGTTTATGACCAATAACAGTCAGAGAACAAGGCTTGAAGTGGTAAGAAAATTAAAAAAGCTGGGGATTGATGTAACCGAAAAACATGTGTATACCAGTGCTATGGCTACAGGAAAATTCCTTGCAGATCAGTCACCCAATAAGACAGCATATGTTTTGGGAGAAGGTGGCTTGCTAACAAGTTTGCATGAGAATGGATTGACGCTTGTTGAAACGGAACCCGATTTTATCGTATTAGGCGAAGGAAGAAATTTTACGCTCGAAATGGTTCAAAAAGCGGTTGATATGATTCTTGGCGGGGCAAAGTTTATTACCACCAACAGGGACCCTTCTCCCAGGAAACCGGGATGGAACAACCTGGGGATTTCTGCAACAACGGCCATGATTGAAGAAGCTACGGGCATTAAAGCATTCACGATCGGTAAGCCAAGCCCTGTGATGATGCGCTCTGCAAGAAAGGCCCTTAACCTGGAAACTGCAGACACAACAGTTATTGGCGATACAATGGATACAGATATCCAGGGAGGCGTACAGATGGGATATAAGACCATATTGGTTTTATCAGGAATTACCAAAAAGGAAGATTTAAACCACTTCGCTTTTAAGCCAGACATGGTGGTAGGTTCAGTAAAAGATATCCAGCTTCCATTAAAATGGTGGAAGGGTTAAGTTGATTTTGAAGGTTCAAAGCTGAAGGTTTAAAAATTGAAGTGCTCATGGTAAGATAGTTTCCTCTCTTTTTGGAGAGAGTGGGGTGAGGTTTCATCTCAGGCATATCTTTTTTTGAATACTGAAGGGTTTTCCCCGGCAATTTTTTTAAATAGTTTATTAAAATAAGAAAGGCTTTCAAAGCCAACTTCGTAGCAGGCTTCCGAAATGCTTATATCCTGTAAAAGTAATGTTTTAGCCTGCGTAATCCTGTATTGATTCACAAATTCAGTAAAGGTCATTTTTGTTTGCTTTTTAAAATAACGGCAAAATGCTGAGGTACTTAAATGCACACTTGCCGCGACTTTATTCACATCGGGAGTTTCATTATAATTGGCATGTATATATTTATAAATAGCCCCCATCCTTATTTTGTCGTTAAGAAACAACTTGACGCTGGTGTCTTGTTCATTCAGTTCAATTACTTCATCAGAAGTTGCCAGTATTTGAAAAATTTCCAAAAGGCATAAGAGTTCTTCAAAGTGACCGAGCGTTCGCATATGCTTTAATTTCTCCACAACATCCTGTTTGGTTTTGCCACCAAAGGATAATCCTAAATAAGCCTTCTCAAAAAGTTGCCGGATGGTCGCCAGTTCGGGTGTTTCGTTAAAGGCATCTCCCAAAAAATTTTCTTTAAGCTGTACAACAATTTGCCGGTACTCAGTTTTTAAACCATAGTCAAAATTCAAATGGGGGATATTAGGCCCGATCAGCACCAGGTCACTTTCCATGAAACTTGATATATTTTGTCCCACATGCCGTATGCCATTGGTTGCCTCCACATATACCAGTTCATACTCGGGATGGTAATGCCAGAAAAAGTAATTTTTTAGACGCGGCGTAAAAAGCTTAAACGATTGCCCCGGATCGGGCAGCACTATTTCTTTTTTGATTTTCATGAATGAAATTTCCTGTAAAGCTACTATTCCTTTATAAAAATATTGGATAAGTGTCAATGGAGAGCAAATATTAATCATTACAGATGTCGGCTATCCTTCAATATTTATAGACCTTTGAATTATTAAATCACGATTAAACTTGTAATATGACACAGGAAACAATGGCCGCAACAATGGTCCCGGCACCAGGCACAATGAATGCACATAAAGATATTCCGGGAAATCCATCTACCGCTAAAAGCAGCAAAGTAAAACTCAATGACCGTAGCAATGGAGAGCCCCTAAATTTATTAAGTGAAGAAGACTGGCAATTTTGGATCACCAATGGTTATGTCGTTATTAGAAACGCTGTACCAAAAGAGCAGGTAAAACACCTGGCTGATTTTCTTTGGGAGTTTGAGGAAAAAGATCCAAATGACCCCGCAACATGGTATGCGCCACCACGCGCGGAAATGAAAATGAAAGAGCTTACCAATACCGGTATGGTTGAAGTGTACAATCATCAGCTATTATGGAACAACCGCCAGGTGCCAAAAGTACACCAGGCATTTGCGGATATATGGGGCACTCAAAAATTATGGGTTACCATCGACAGGGCAAATTTGAATTTACCCATACGTCCCGGGTTTGAATACAAAGGATTTATTCATTGGGATTACGATCCTGAGACAAAGCCGCAAAATGTACAGGGGGTTTTAGCGCTGGCAGACCAGGACGATGAGAACATGGGAGGTTTTCAATGTATCCCTGAATTATACAGGACGTATGATACATGGAAATTAACACAGCCTGATGATCGCGATCATTTCAAACCCGATGTAACAGGATTTGAAATAGTAAAAGTAAAAATGAGTGCGGGAGATCTGTTGATATTTAACAGCACCCAGCCTCATGGGATCAGGCCGAATAAAAGCAATGACAAGGTTCGTATGGCACAGTATATTTCCATGATGCCTGCAGAGGAGGATAATGAAGAACTACGTCAATGGAGAATTGATTCGTGGAAAGAAAGAAAGGCACCGGAAGGCTATGCATTTCCCGGCGATCCGAGAAAATGGGAACAAACAAAATATGGTACAGCAGAATTATCGGATTTGGGGAAAAAGCTTTTGGGTTTGGAGAAGTGGTAAATGATTACACGAATTTTTTTTGCCACGAATTACACTAATTGTGTTCACGAATTACACGAATTTAATCTGTACTCTTATTCCTGCTTCTTAATAATCAAGGCCGAAACAGTAATTGCTATCCCAAAAAAGGATAGTATCAAAAAAGAGATTTTTAAACTGGTAACACCTGCAATAAAACCAATTATTGGCGGACCAATTAAAATGCCGATCATTCCTATAGAGGAAACAGCAGCGATGGCCACAGGCGGGGGTAAGATTTTGAATTTACCCGCTGCGCTGAAGACCAGCGGAACTACAGGTGAAACTCCTATTCCTACAAACAGGAGGCCTATCGTTGCCGGTACCAGGTAAGGAAACAATACGGCCATTAATAAACCAACGGTAGTGAAAATGCCGCATAAGGCAATAATTCTTTTAAATCCAATCCTGTGTGTAAGCCAGTCTGTAATAAACCGGACCGATGTCATTGAAATCATAAATGCGGTATAACCCACACCAATAAACGCTCTTTCGGTTATTACTACTTTTTTAAAGTAAACTCCACTCCAGTCAAACATAGCTCCCTGGCATATCATAGAGCAGAAAGCAATTATACCAAGACCCAAAAAGGCCCTTTCAGGTTTTGTGAAAAAAGGGCGCCTTTCCTGTGGTTGAAGGTTTTCATGCAACAGGTAAGGATAAAAAATAAGCAGGCTGCAAAGAAACAGAACAGCAACCAACAGAAAATGATACGAAACCGGGAAAGCTTTACCAATCAGGTATGTCCCAATAGATGCGGCAACCAGCCCGGCAACACTCCACATCCCGTGAAAGGAAGAAATGATGACCTTTTTATACAATACTTCAAGAGCTATTGCCTGAGTGTTGATTGAAATATTCACCATATTTCCCGAAGAGCCAAAAAGGAAAAGACATACCGTTAGCTCCCAGGTGTTTTGAGAAAACCCTATACCCACTAATATACAGGTATAAATAAGAGATGAAATAATTACTACTTTCCTGCTCCCGCTTTTTGAGGCCAGGTATCCCGAAAATGGAAGGGTTATGAACGATCCTACCGGTGCCGCTAAAAGAACCAATCCCAATTCAGCTTCCGATAGGTTTAATCTTTGTTGAATATTGGGGATGCGGGAAGCCCATGTGGCAAAGATGAAACCAAATTGAAAGAAAAATGAACTTATGCTGATCCGGCTTGCGTGAAGTGAACTTTGCTTTATCTCCATTTGAATGCAAATAACAAATTATGCCGGAATTATAAAGGATGCAAAAGAAAATATTTAACAGCATCGTCTTCTTTGCTTATTGTTGTAAATAAATATTATTGCGGGATGAAGTAATTGAGGAATTTTTTTAAATTTGATAAACAGATATTTTTTTCGGGATGTAGCGCAGCCCGGTAGCGTGCTTCGTTCGGGACGAAGAGGCCGCTGGTTCGAATCCAGTCATCCCGACAAGTTGGAAGGTGGGAGTGTATTTGAAGAGTTAATATCCGGTATGCAGCGCAGCCCGGTAGCGCGCACGTCTGGGGGGTGCGGTCGCAAGTTCGAATCTTGTCATCCCGATTTTTTATTATTACCAATTTGGTGGGTTATTGATGCTGGTCAGGCACGGGATCGGTAGGTCAGGCTGCACATTGATTTGAAGTTGAAGTTACATAAAATATTGTGAAAAGCTGGTAATGCCCGAACTGAAGATGAATAGCGGGATTGCTGCGTTATTTTTTGGAATACGATCAACGTCATTAAGCTAAAGGGAACACCAATGAAACAAACCTCTTTATCAACCTTTAAAACGGCTTATTCTACTAATTGGAATTGAAACCAATAGCTGCGCTATGATATTTAATGCCATCCAGTACACCCTTTGCAAGGGGATATTTCGTAAAATAGATTAACCTGTTTTTTCTTAATTCTTCCATTTCCTCGCTATAATTGGCTACCACTATTCCCTTTACTTTTCCTTTGAGCATATCTATATCGTTGCCGCTGTTGCCGGCAGTAATAAAATGTTCCAGGGGCACTTTCCATTTATAACTCAGGTAATGGACTGCACTTCCTTTGCTGGCACGAAACGGCAACAGGTCGAGATAATGATTTTCTGTCAGTAATATTTTAGCTCTTAGCTTATGGTCGTCAAGCAACTTATAAAGATTGGCAATATCATCCCCGTTAAAATTATTATCGACATAATAACTCAGCTTAAAGCGCCACTGGGCAGCAGGTTCCTGCAAACTGATACCGGGAAATTTAGACAATACATTTTGTAATTCATTTCTTTTCCATTGGTATTCGATGTGGCTTTCCCATCCATTATCCGGAATAAATTTTTCCGTGTAATAAATTTCCGAACCCGCAGAGCATATCAATATGTCGGGTTTCGGCAAATCATAATCAGCAAAGGCCTGTTGTGTGATCTCCCTGTTTCTTCCGCTGGCTACTCCAAAGACGACTTTGTCTTTGTTATCTGCAATCCATTGCGTTAATTCATTTAGTCCATCCGATTTTTTGCCATCTATAAGAGTTCCATCGAGATCCGAAATTATAATCAGTTTCGCTTTTGCCAGTTTCTTTCCGTAAGCGGTCTTATGCACGAAAGCCAGTTCATCAGTATCTTTTCGCTTAAAAAGTTCCTCAATAATATTCATGTATTTGCCGGTATGCGCAGGCCATGAGTACAAATCATTTGCAGCTTTTATCCCATTTGCTGAATATTTTTCCCACAATACCTGGTCAGCAATAATCTTCTTCAGGGCTTCTGCAATAGCCCTGGGATCTTCTACATCTACCAATAATCCATTATCACATTGTTGCAGGATCTCCTTTGGACCGCCGCTTGGGGAGGCAACAACCGGCAGGCCACAGGCAGCTGCTTCAACAATCGTTAACCCGAAATTTTCTCCTGGTGTTGCGTTCACGAATACTCCTTTTTTACGGGCGGCTAGCCTGTATATTTCAGGAACTTCCAGCGTAGGATCATTTTTTTTTGGGATGGCCATCTTTCCATACAGATCATATTTATCAAGCAATAACAGCAGGTTTGTCAATATATCCTGCTCGCCGGCGGGCATTTTGGTAATATCCTTTCTTACGCCTGCAAATATGGCGAGGTTGGCCATCGCTTGTAATTCCTTGTCCTGTCCAAAGGACTGAATGATTGTTTCAAAATTTTTCCTTTTATCTGCCCGCCCGATAGAAAGGATAAGTGGTTTTACCGGGTTGAATAAAAAACGTTCGATATCCGAATTAATATGATAAAGCGCCTGCTCCTGCTCAATAGTCATTTTGAATGAAGGCATATCGAACCGGTAAAAAGGATAAAATACATCGGTGTTTACGCCGGGAGGGATCACCTCAAACCTGGCCGATTGCTTATTTGAATATAAATGATACTGGGTATCTATTTCATGTTGCGTACTGGCTATAATTATATCCGCCATCTGCAGTAAATTTTCTTCCTCGGCTATACGCCTGTCCATGTTAAACTTTTCATTGATATTTTCAGGCGACAGCCCTTCCTGTAGTAAAATATTTTTTTTGTTACGGCCGAGGGAATGACCGGTTGCAATAAAAGGGATTCCATATACTTCGCTTATCTGGCCCGCCAGGTAATTGCCATCAGCATAATGCCCATGTACCACATCCGGGAAGTCATCCTCTTTCTCAATAAATCGTATCGTTTTATCAATAAACTCATCCAGATGATCCCACAATAATTCTTTATCCCGGTAAAGATTGCCACCACAGCTTATACGGATGATACGGGCTTTTTCATTTACCTCTTCGATTTCTTTTTCGTAAGCCGGAGAAACTCTTTTATCCACTATTCTTCGTGTAAACAGGTCCACTTTTCGTACAAGAGGATGCAGTGAAAGATTTTCCAGCAGTTCCAGTACATATTTCACTTGTCCGCCGGTATCTTTATCCCTGCCAATTTCAGGATCCTTAAAACGTATGAGCCCATGCGGGCTGAATAACTGAATGTAATATCCGTTCATCATTTCTTTTTGACATTAATGTGATAGTTGTAAAATTAGGTAAATCAATATATGTCGAAGTATTTTGTACTTTTAATCAAACAGGTAATAAGATTATGTATTCAGGATCAGGCTTCAGTGACTGGGAAATTGGTGATATAACGGTGATTATATACAAAGGCGTTTATCATTTATTTCACCTCATCATTCCTAACCACGATTATATCGCGCATGCCGTATCCAGGAATGGGATTTCCTGGAAAAGAGTGAACAATGCTTTATTTGTTGGCCAGCCCGGTGAATGGGATGATGATATGCTATGGACGATGCACGTATGTGAAACAGGTGACAAATTTGAAATGTATTATACCGGCTTGCAACGAAGAGACCGCGGTGTTATTTCAAGAATTGGATTAGCTGAATCCGTCAATCTCGTTGACTGGAAAAAAAACAGGAAAAATATTTTTCCGATCGAGTCGATAGGAATCTACTATGAAACATCAAGCGCTAACCCAAGAAAATGGTTGAGTTTCCGGGACCCTTTCAGATTTGAATATAAAGGAGAAGTGTACTTATTGATTGACGCCCGGAGCATTGCCGGGCCTGTATCCCGCAGGGGATGCGTGGGAGTGGTTAAAATAACCAATGATATAGTTGAATGGTTGCCTCCATTATTAGACCCGAAGGTGTATGATGACATTGAATGCCCCTGTGTGTTTGAATTGCATGGGCGATTTTATTTGGTGGGTTCTATCAGGGAAGATATCAAAGTACGGTATTGGTTTGCTCCGGATTTCTTTGGAGAATACCATTCTTTTCATGACGATGTATTGTTGCCGCAGGGAAATTATGCTGCCCGCACGGTACAGGACGGGGATCATTTGCTGGTATATAATTTTTTCTATGCTAATGGAAAAATCGACGCTTTGCGGGTATTGCCTCCACCCAAAGAGTTGGATACAGACGATAAGGGAAGGTTATTGCTAAAAAGTTATTACCGCTGGGAAAAGATGGTAAAAAAAACATTGCGGCAGGACGAACTGAAATTGGTGGAACATTTGCTTTCCAACACAACCGCTTTCTCAACCATTGAGCCGGGTAAATGGACCTGTGGATCAAGAAGCGGGTATGAGGTATTTTGTTTTCAGAAACCCTCGGCCAGTTTTATCTGGGAGGGGTTGTTGACAGTCGAAGGAATGGGAAAACTGGGGTTGGTATGTGATATTGACCAGGAAGGGAACGGCTATTTTATTTCGTTTGATGTTTCCAATGGCCTGGTAAAGATCAGGGCCTGGGGCTTCAACCCATTGAATAATCGCCAGAATTTTATTTTTAATGATCTCCAATCCGGCATTTTTAACATGCAAGGAAAGAAATCTTTTCATTTCAGGCTTATCCGTTATGGCAGCTATATTGAATTGTCAATTGATGGTGTGATAAAGCTCACTTTGATAGACTATATTTATTGCGGGAATGGCATCGGTTTATACTCGGCTTCCTCCGTAATTTCATTACAAGATTCAATGTTAATGGTATTGCCTGAACCGGAAGTGGAATATGCGAGCCAGGAAGAGGCGGCAAAATTGTAGTGATTTGGATTGGAAGATTAAACAGCCATACTCCACCAAGGCCCTGGTATTCGAAGCAGAGTAAGCGCATTAGCGGAGGCCCTGCGTTACTATAAAATTCAACAGGGATATTGGATCATCTCATTTTGACGAACCACAGGACTGGCAAAAATGGGTAATATTTTTTGCATCATTTTTTTGCCTTCAGCTTATTTAATTTTTCCCTTGTATCAGGGAGATCTTTTATCGTTAACGCTTTGGTATAATACTCAATCGCTTTTTTTGTATCCCCTTTTGCATCATAGAAATCGCCCATACTATCATACACATTAAAACTCTGCGGGTAGTTTGTAATATTCATTTTAAAAAAGACAAAGGATTTGTCAAACATTTTATTTTGCATATAAGCATATCCTAATCCATTGACAAATGATTCGGGTGGAAGTACCATAAAGCCCATTTGTTTGGAGACATTCGTAAAATGTGCCAGCACAGCGGAATCAGCCTTAAAAGAACTGTCAGCCAGGTTTGCGAATTGGGAGATTTTGTAATAATCGAAAATAAAATGGAGTGCATCATATTCACCGATTAAAGGGACAGAGCCATGATCATCCTCATTATAATATTTCCAGTTCCAACGCAATTCATTATTAGGATTGCTTTTTAAAACGTTCGCCAATTTCAAAATGGACCTTATATGTATTGTGGCACCAGCGGTATCAATCACGACACGCATAGTATCCATACCAGGCCTCATGGTATTGGCAACTACAAGAAATAATGTTTTACCGGTAAATTTTTTCTGGCTTAAAAAACTATTTGATTGCTTGAGTAATTTTTGGTTATCCCACCACATACTGGGGTCGATGGCTATATAAGAATTGAATAAATTGGTATGATGGATAAGCGTGTTTATTACAGTTAAGCCACCAAGAGAATGTCCGATGAACACCCGGTAAGGTTCGGTTGGATATAATGAATCGATGTGAGGTATTAATTCTTTTTCTATGAATGAAATAAATTGTTCGCCTCCACCGGAATTTTTCCTCATATCACTATCAATAGATGGCAAATTTGAATTAACATAGGTTGGTGTAAGATCTCTTGTCCTGTTGGTATTTGGAATACCTACCACAATCATTTCCGGACAAATAGTGTTACCATTTACGGAGCTTAATTGCCGGATCATGCCTGCTACAGAATAGAAGTGAGCATCGCCATCTAATAAATAAACTACCGGGTAACGTTGTTTAGCATAGATGTCATTGGGCCCGCTATTGGGAACATATACCCATACCTTCCTTTGTTCGTGCAATATTCCTGAGTTGATGCTGTCAATAGTTCCCAGCACAATCTTATTTTCTGTTTGAGCCTTTACACACAAAATTGGAGCAATAAAAAGAAACGAAAAAAGAAATTGTTTCATATAAATCGTGATCGTAAGGTTATAAAATGTGTGAACCTTTTGTCGCACTCTAAATATAATTCATTTATCATGGGCGAATAAATATGAATATTATGAATGGCAAAAACTATCAGTAAAATTGAAGCATTATATTTCAGTCCGTCCTATAAGAAAAAATTTTAAAATAATAATTCTGTGATTACAGGATTCTGGCATGGAAAACAAAAACAAACGATGCCGCTGAATACCGCAAATATGTCACAGAAACAGGCGTCAGTGACTTAACCGCAACCAAAGGGAATTTGGGTACCCGGATATGGCAACAGGGAGAAGGTGACATTACACACATCATCGTATTATCCTGGTGGGATAATTATGAAAGCATTAAAGCATTTGCCGGAGCAGATATTGCTACTGCAAGGAATTATGAGGAGGATAAAAAATATTTGCTGGAACTGGAGCCGCAAGTACAGCACTACGAATGTTCAGATTTCAGAAAACTGTAACACGGACACCTGATACCTATAACCTATAGCCTGCAAAAATAATCAACGCAATTTGTCCGATTTTAAAAAGCTCAATCGTCATAAGGATGTAATTGTTTTGGTAAAGGCACCAAAGAAAAATGAAAACAAAATCGATCAGGCAAACTGTAACATTCGCCTCAACTCCCGGGGAAGTCTACCGGTTGATAATGGATCAAAAGGAACATGCTGCATTTACGGGTTCAGACGTGGTTATGAGTAAAAAGATAAATGGCAAATTAACTCTCATTGACGGCTATTGCCATGGATATGATATCGAATTGGTCGAAGGTAAAAAAATAGTACAGGCCTGGCACTTTGCAGAAGATGGCTGGCCTGATGACCATTATTCTACCTGCACTTTCCTCTTTGAACAGATGGGGGATTCAACAAAACTTACCTTCCTGCAAACAGGTGTTCCTGAACATAAAGTTGAATCGCTAAAAGGAGGATGGAAATGCTTTTACTGGAAACCCATGGAAGCCTGGTTAAAAAGCAACTGATATTTTATGGGAAAATATTTTTTGATAGGTGGCCTGCTAATTAGATAATGTGCCAATGTGCTACAACCTTCAACCCTCAAATCTTGAACTTTGAACCTTCAACCTGTGATGCCATGTAAAAAAAACTAGATTTTTTTTTAAATTGATAAACGTTGCTATATTTGCTAACAGTGTTAGGAAAAATGACGATATGGGAATAGCAGAACGCAGGCTAAGACAAAAGGACGAAGTAAGATCCAGCATCCTGTCCACTGCCTGGCAGATGGTGAAACAGGAAGGCTGGCAATCGCTTTCCATCCGTAAAATTGCGGACGCTATTGAATACAGTGTGCCTGTTATATATGATCATTTTGAAAACAAAGAAGCCATCCTGATGGAATTTGCCAAAGAAGGGTTTCATTTGTTATCAAAAAAAATTCAGTTGGCAAAAGGAAAATATAGCGATCCTGCTGAACAGTTAAAGACCGTTGCGAATGCTTACTGGAATTTTGCGTTAAAGAATAAGGAATATTACCAGCTTATGTATGGTTTGGGTATGCCAGGTTGTGAAATTGAAAAATGTTTTGCAGAGAGGGCTGATTTCAGGAATTTGGTCATGGAGCCTATTGAAGCCATCATTGCAAAAAGTAGAAATTCCGGCGCTAACCCCTGTTTAAAATATTACACATTCTGGTCAATCCTTCATGGGCTGATATCTATTAAGAACATGAGAAACTGGGATGTTTCGGATGGGTTGAATAAATTAGTTATGGATGACGCCATAGAAGGATTTATTAAAAATCTTGGTTAAGTTGTAGTGTGATCTCACCACGGGAAAGTAATGTTATAATTATCCGTAAATTTTTGAACAGGCGCGCCAGGCCGGTAAATTGGCATTATTGCTGTTATAAAACAAAATTGTTTATTAATATATTTTTCAATTCATACATGACCTATAGCTTCAGGAAATAAAAATGTAACGAATGAAGCTATAACCGCAAAAACTATCCGCCATAGGAGTAATAAATGCGGTAATTCAAACACCTTGTTCCTTATTCATTAACCGGGAGATATTTATTATTCCCCCAACATTATTGCTATGCAAAAGGTTTTTAAAAAGTATCAGCTCCCATTTCAACAACTGGTTTTTCTTTTTGTTATGGTACTGGGTTTGCACGCCTGCAATTCAGATACAAATAATGCAGCCATGGTGCCGCCGCCGCCACAATCATTACCCGTGATCACGATTATTAATATGCCTGCTGTTACCCACCAGGAATTTTCTGCATCACTGGAAGGGAGCAAGGATATTGAGATCCGGCCCCAGGTGAGCGGCTATCTTGATAAAATTTATGTAGATGAAGGCGCCCATGTAAGAAAGGGACAGCCATTATTTCATATCAATGATCTCC
>JBDTZL010000158.1:0-4444 GCA_040005125.1 Ginsengibacter sp. | reverse complement strand
AAATAATAAAAAAACAGGAAACAAACATATGGGGAAAATAATAGGAATAGCAAATCAAAAAGGTGGCGTAGGTAAAACAACAACGGCTATAAACCTGGCTGCAAGCCTTGCTGTGCTTGAATTTAAAACTTTACTGGTGGATGCAGATCCTCAGGCAAACAGCACCACGGGAGTAGGATTTGACTTACATAACATCACCACGGGGGTTTATGATTGCATGGTGAACGACACGCCTGCCAAAGATGTTATCTTAAAAACAGAAATTCCGTATCTCGACCTTATGCCATCTCATATTGACCTGGTAGGCGCCGAAATTGAAATGATCAATTACCCAGACAGGGAAAGTGTATTAAAAAATATTCTGAAAGAAATCAAAGATCAATACGATTTTATTATTATTGATTGTTCACCATCTTTAGGATTAATAACGGTAAATGCTCTCACCACTGCAGATAGCGTATTGGTACCGGTACAGGCCGAATTTTTTGCGTTGGAAGGACTAGGTAAATTATTAAATACGATAAAAATTGTACAGAACAGGCTAAATACCTCTTTGCAGATTGAAGGCCTGCTGATGACAATGTACGATGGAAGGCTTCGTTTATGCAACCAGGTAGTGAATGAAGTGCGGCGTCATTTTGAAGACCTTGTATTTACAAGCATTATTCATCGTAACACGAAGCTAAGTGAAGCGCCAAGCTTTGGTAAGCCCGCTATACTTTACGATGCAGATAGTAAAGGGGCCATTAATTATTTGAATCTTGCCAAAGAAATCCTTCAGAGGAATAATATGACAAAAATGTCGCAAAAAGAAAAAGTGCTCGAACAGATTTGAGTCAAATTGCAGTTGCTAAATAAAATTCAGCAGGAAAAAAAATGAACATGAGTACTCCGCATAAAAAAGATGCTTTAGGTAAAGGTATCAGGTCATTATTACAGAATATTGATGCTGACCTTACAAAAACCGGGAATAACTTACAAAATGAATCTCCCGGGCAATTCAGCCATGTTAATATGCGCATCCCACTTAACATGATTGAGGCAAACCCCGATCAGCCGAGGCATGATTTTGATGAAAGCACGTTGAGCGAGCTCGCTGCCTCGGTAAAAATGCATGACATTATACAACCGCTTACTGTTACAAAGCTTACCAACGGAAGATATCGTATTATCGCAGGCGAAAGGAGGTTCAGGGCTGCAAAAATAGCGGGTCTTGCTGATGTTCCCGTATATATAAGAGAAACAAAAAATTCAAAAACGCTGGAGCTTGCGTTGCTCGAAAATTTGCAGCGGGAAGATCTGAATGCCATTGAAATTGCCCTGAGCTATAAACAATTAATGGATGAGCTCGATTATACCCAGGAACATCTTGCCGAGCGGATGGGAAAAGAAAGAAGCACGGTTACCAATTACATCCGCCTTTTGAAATTACCGCCCGATATACAGGCTGCAGTAAGAAATGGAATTATCAGCATGGGACACGCAAGGGCGCTGATAAACGTGGATGTAATTGATAAACAATTGTACATTTTCAATGAAATAAAAAATAAAGAACTTTCTGTAAGGCAAACGGAAGACCTGGTAAGAAAGCTGTATATACCTGTGAAAGGCGCTGTTAATAATTCGGTAAAAGCTACACTCCCACAATCTCTAAAGAAAATTGAAGATAATTTAGCATCTTATTTCAGCACTAAAGTGAAAATGACTCAAAACAAAAAAGGAACAGGCAGCATTACCTTTGATTATTATTCGATTGAGGAATTAAATTCAATTTTAGATAAGATGCAGGTTCCGGTGGATTAAGCATATGCTAAAACTGTCCTTACTTTTTACAACATTTTTTTTTCTGTTCATGTTGCATGATACAAAAGTATTGGCCCAGAAAAAACGAGATACTTTGATCATCAAAGGAAATACCAGGGCCGATACGAGCGGTAAAAATTTACTGGCTCTTGATACTGCCATATCAAAAAAGCACAATCCAAAAATTGCTACCTTACGGTCTGCAATATTACCCGGCTGGGGCCAGGCTTACAATAGAAAATACTGGAAAATTCCCATTGTTTACGGCGCATTAGGTACAACTGCAGGGATTTTTTTTTATAATCGGAAAACATATAAATTATTAAGAAAGGCTGTAATACTGCGTTCAGATACTATAACGGCTAACGATAACCAGATAGATCCGCAATTCGTAAATCTTAGCACCGAGTCTTTAAGACAGTATCGCAATGAGTTCAGGCAAAATATTGATTATTCGGTTTTGTTTTTCCTGGTCTTCTGGGGATTAAACGTTGTCGATGCTACTGTTGACGCTCATTTGAAGGCTTTTGACGTGAGCCCTGACGTTAGTATGAAAATACGGCCGGGTTTAAATTCTATTAATAACGGGCCCGGGATTTCTTTTGTATTTTTTTTTAAAGACAGGCATTCCAAAATTTTATTACCGGTTCCGTAAGGTTTTTCTTATTTTCATTTTACAGATGAGCACTGCGAAAAATGTATCCGGCCGCTTTGCTCATAACACGAATTTTCAAACACGAATTACACGAATGAATACAGTAATTTTTCTTAATTCGTGTAATTAGTGGAAGAAATTCGTGTAATCATTTTACGTCTTTTCGTTCTTAACATAACATCAGTTTCAAAATGAATATCGCTTTATTAGGCTACGGTAAAATGGGTAAGGCAATTGAAGAAATTGCTTTGCAAAAAGGTCATCAAATTGTGCTTCGCATAGACGACCAAAATCTTGAAGAGCTCACGAAGGAGAATCTCCGAAAAGCGGATGTGGCTATTGAGTTTACCGGTCCGGATAGCGCAGTGTCCAATATTTTGCTATGTTTTGATGCGGGTATTCCTGTTGTTTGCGGAACAACAGGCTGGTTATCTCAAATGAATACGGTGAAACAAAAATGTGAAGAAATCAATGCCTCTTTTTTATATGCAAGTAATTTCAGCATAGGGGTAAATATTTTTTTTGAGCTCAATAAGAAACTGGCCATGCTCATGAAGCAACAGCCAAATTATGACGTAAGCATAGAAGAAATACATCATACGGGAAAGAAGGATGCGCCAAGCGGAACAGCTATTACACTTGCCGAACAAATCATTACTGCATCAGCAGAAAAAAATAAATGGGCTCTTCGACAGGCTCAGGATGGCAAAGGCATTCGACAAGTTCAGGATGACAAGGCGTCGAACGAGCTTGTCATAACAAGTAAACGGATTGACCCTTTTGCAGGAACTCATTCTGTAAAATATACTTCAGGAATTGATGATATAGAGATCATTCATACAGCGCACAACAGGAAAGGCTTTGCTGTCGGCGCATTACTTGCAGCAGAATTTATACACGATAAAAAAGGAATATATAGTATGAAGGATGTACTTGATTTTTAAAAACAACTGGAAACTATTACCTCTTTTTTATAGTTGTTTTGAAATTAAAATAAGGCCATCGCCATAACCAATCTTTACCCTTTTGATCTTTTATAAATTATCAGGTTGGTAAAATTTATCTATTATACGTAAAGTATTCACCTTACAGGTATGCATCGAAAATTCTAAATGCGCTACAAATTCGTTAAATAAAAATGGTCCCGCCCAGGACCATTTTTTTAGAAAAAAATTTTTTAATTAAAGCTATACGCAAGCCGCACACCAATGTTACCTATGGTTACCCCGTTGTTAGATGCAGCCTCATATCTTGCTAAAACATCAACGGCCTTGGAAACCTGGAAGCCGATGCCGGGAGCATAAGTGAAAGCAGAGCCGCCGCCGCTTTGTGTAGAAAGAGAGATCCCTAATTGGCCAGACCCATACACCTTCGGAGTAAAATGATATCGGAATCCCGCCAAAATCGGAATCAGGCCATCACTTGGGAATCCATTTTTTCCGGAATAATTTAAATATCCGGCGTTTAGAGTTAAACCAAAATCAGGAGATACAAGATATTCACCCAGTAGAGATCCACCAATCGCAAAAGAATAAATATCGCCTATACCAGCTGACCCCACGGGCAAGCCGGCTTCCACACCTATACTAAATATTGTTTTTTTTGTAACGCTTTGCGCCTGGATTACGGCCATTGGAATAGAAATAATGGCCATTGCCAAAAATAACTTTTTCATGTTTTTGACTTTTGTGAATTATTAAGGAAGTAAAATGAATGCATTTTATTCAGATTAAAAAATGACGCCACAAATATGTATCATATATTTTGAAGATGCGGTATTTAGTTTTCATATGCCGGAATTTTACGTTTTTGCGAAATTATCCCCTCAGTTGATAAGTTGGTAAACTAAAAATGGCCTCAACAGAGGCCATCGGTATGGTAAAAAATCTTTTTATTAGAAATTGTAAGCGAGGCGAACTCCAATCTCACCCAAAGTTCCGTGATTACTGAACGCAAGATATTTTATTGACCCATCGAAATTCGGGC
>JBDTZL010000303.1:0-43884 GCA_040005125.1 Ginsengibacter sp. | reverse complement strand
TTCTGCTGGCTGGCTTCATACAGCTTTCATCCAGGTCTGTTTTTATTGCTATGGGTATTATCATAGTTGCTGCAGTTCCTGCCTTACTTCTGCGGGGTAAAATAAAATGGCAATTTTTTATGGCTTCGATAGTGGGAGCTGCCTTAATTTTTTTATTTATCACACAAGTTGCTTCTTTCAAAAAAAGATATATCAACGACCTGGAAAACGATTTATCAGAAAATTCAGCGCCTGATTACCAGTCAGAATCTCGGTTGGCAAGGTGGGGCTTAGAATGGGAGCTGATACGAAATTCCTCTTTTACAGGTTATGGAACAGGATCGGAAAAAGATATACTAAAGGAAAAATATTTTGAAAATAAATTTTATCTCTCTTACCTGTTGGAATTAAATGCACACAATCAATATTTAAGTTTCCTAATAAATACCGGCCTCGCCGGGCTGTTGTTATACCTGTATGTTCTTTATTTTGGATTTGAACAGGCTGTAAAGAAAAGGGATTTTCTATTACTGTCATTTATGATCATCATTACAATCGTCTCTATATCAGAAAATATATTAAACGTAAATAAAGGTATTCTCTTCTATGCTTTTTTTTATTCATTTTTCTTATTAAGCATTTCAGAAAAAGATACACATGCGTTGGAATAAGCCCGGCCTTTACAAGGCAACCTCAAATTATTTTATTACGTTTAATTGATAAAATGCTAACCGGAATCAAGACAATGAAATCTTTATCAGCAGTAATAATTACATGGAATGAAGAAGATAATATAGGCCGTTGCATAGATTCTCTCTGGCATGTTGCCGATGAAGTTATTGTTTTGGATTCATACTCTTCCGATAACACAGTTGCCATCGCACGTCAAAAAGGGGCCATTGTAAAGCAGGAAAAATTTTCAGGGTACAAGCAGCAAAAAAACAAAGCATTGCAACTGGCTTCCCACGATTATATAATAAGCCTTGATGCAGATGAAGCGTTAAGTACACAGCTAACTCAATCCATATTGGATGCAAAAAAAGAATTTAACTACAGTGCCTATTTTATGAACCGCTACAATTATTACCGTGGCAGGTTTATCAAACATGGGTTGTGGTATCCTGATCAAAAAATTCGTCTTTTTGACAGGCGAATTGCCAGGTGGGGCGGCATGAATCCGCATGACAAAATTGAACTGGCCAAAAATGAAACAGCGCGGTTTCTTAAAGGAGATATCCTGCATTTTACTTTTAACACAACCCAGGAGCATATAGAAAGAAACGAAAGGATGAGTGGGATTGCGGCCACATCATTGTTTGAAGCAGGTAAAAAGAAGCATTGGTCAAAAATTATCCTTAGTCCTGCATGGTCATTTTTTAATGGCTACTTTTTACGGTTAGGATTTTTGGATGGATATTATGGTTTTGTTATTGCCACACAAAACGCAAACCATTCTTATTTAAAATACCAAAAATTACGGCGCTTACAAAAACAACATAAAAAAGTCATCAGCTGGGATAGCGCATAATTTAAAACTCCTTTGAATAATACCAGGCAAAACATATTAAAAACATTGGCTTATTTTGATTATTTCAAATATCCCCTTACTTACGAAGATATCTGTACCTTCCTGCCACAGCTGTGCAATCAACCTGCCATTAAGGAAATGCTGGCCGTTTTAGTCAATGAAAACATCATTTTTAAAATAGACGATTTTTATTCACTGCAAAATGATCCTGGCCGGGCAAAAAAAAGACGCGAGGGAAATCAACGGGCTGTGAAACAATTGACGATTGCAAAAAAAGTAGCCGCGATGCTGAGCCATTTTCCTTATGTACAAACCGTAGCAGTATCCGGGTCATTATCGAAACACTTTGCAGATGAAAAAGCGGATATTGATTTTTTCATTATTACTTCTGCCAATCGCCTGTGGATCGCCAGAACCTGTATGCATTTTTTAAAAAAACTAAGTTATATAGCCGGCAAACAAAATTGGCTATGCATGAATTATTTTGTAGATGAGATGGCTATGGACATCCAGGAAAAAAATATTTTTACAGCAATGGAAATTGCTACACTGCTGCCTATGCAGGGAATTAATCATTTTGAAAATTTTATTGCAGCCAATACATGGATACATAATTATTTTCCTGCGAATGTCATTTCAACCCGTAATGCACCTGAAATTAAAAAAGGCTTACTCCGGAAATGTTTTGAAAAGATTTTTAACACACGGCTGGGAGACATTATCGATAAATGGCTTATGAACATAACCGACAAACGCTGGAAAGACAAGACCGGCCGGGGAAGAGTAAATGATCATGGTGCCCGGATCGGAATG
The DNA here is from genome assembly GCA_040005125.1 of Ginsengibacter sp. Taxonomy (GTDB): domain Bacteria; phylum Bacteroidota; class Bacteroidia; order Chitinophagales; family Chitinophagaceae; genus Ginsengibacter. The sequence goes on along the minus strand of JBDTZL010000303.1, from coordinate 41,564 downwards.
ATGGTGAACAGGCATTTTTCAAAACCAGATCCTAAAAACTTTCAGGCAAAAGTTGTACAGCAATATGAAAATAAAGTAAAGCACCTGCTTGGATCTAATCAACAGGTTGATCTCAGTTATTAGGCTTTACGAGGTTTAAGGTTTAGAGGGTTTAAGGTTTAGCAGGTTTAGAGTTTAGAGGGTGTAGGAGGTTTAGGGTTTAGAGAATTTAGGAGGTTTAGAAATGTTTAGGTAAAATATAAATAAAACAACCGGTGCTTCTACACCGGCTGATAATTAGCAGGGATTAAACTTTTGAAAAGTTAGTTTTTCTTTTGAAGTGAAATAATATAATAATCGCCCAGGTATTTCCACGGCCATCTGTTTTTGTAAGCCTCCTCATTCTTCTTAAGCTTCTCAAATAATCCACGGTATTTCCCTGCAAAATTTTCAATGTAAGAAGGTGGTACGAATGTACACAAGCCCTCTATGCCCAGGAGATTAAATTCATCCTCCAGGGATCCGGTTATATAAGAGGGATTATAATACCAGCATTTAAAAAACGTGTTTTCCAGGTGAGCTGTTCTTCCGTTCCCGCTAAAAAAACGTCGTGTAGCTGTTTTAAATTTCCCTTTGAATATAAATAGGAATTCCCACAAACAAAATTTAGGCAGGAGCACCAATGTTATAATTCCTCCTGGTTTCAATAGTGAAGAAAATGACGCAAGTACTTTGTTCAGTTCACCGGTACAATTCAATCCTGCAAAATTTGAAAATATCATATCGTAAGGACCTTTCTGGCGGAGGTTTTCCAATTGAGTAAATGAACATAATTCATAACTTATAGAATTATCAAGTGCTTCGGTTTTGATTTTCTGGTGCAGTACTTCCTGCATCCCTGTTGAAATATCTGTTGCATGAACCCGGCAGCCCTGTTGCGATAGCCAGATGGCATCCTGGCCCGTACCACTATTTAATTCCAAAATAAATTTGCCGGGTGAAATATATTGTTGCAAATGATTTTGTACTCTCCGCCTTTTGTATTGAACAATTTCGTTAGCAGAATACAGCTGATCAAAGATCGCTGACTGCCTGGAAAAAGCTGCCGCAGCCAACTGTTCATTGTGATTTGTAACAGGCATATACATTAGACTTTTTCAAGCTGGTGTAATTTTCTTTTTTCGATAAAAGCAGATGGTACATAATAGAATCCTGAGAGCGCCTTCTTCAGGGTCGTAAAATTAATTTTCACAGGATTTAAAAATAATTGACGCCAGTTTTCAAAAGATAAATGTTTGCGGTAACTCTTATGCACATAACTATGCAGTTGCTTATAAAAAGCAGGATGATAAGTATTGTGGAACATCAACGCCATTTCATCAGAATCGGTCCAGTTTGTTTTTTCTTTCAATTGGGATTTTACTTTTTCATAAAAAACAGTACCCGGTAACGGATAAGATACCGAGATCCCGATTTCATACGGCAGCAATGTATTGATCATCGCAATTGTTTTCTCAATATCGTCTTTTGTTTCACCAGGGTATCCAAACTGTATAAAAAAAGAAGGCCTGATATTATTCTTTTTTAATAACCGGGTAGCTTCAAAAATCTGTTTCACGGTGGTCCCCTTATCCATAGCATCCAGTATTTTTTGTGAACCGCTTTCTGCACCCATCCAGATATTATCACAACCTGCCCTGGCAAGATCTTTAATATTATTCTCCTGTAACAACAGGTCTACCCTACCCTGCATTTTAAATCTGAATACCAGCTTCTCTTTTTCAATAAGGTCAGCAAATACTTTTACCCAGCCGGGTTTCAATCCGAAAATATCATCACAAAACCAGATATGATCAAAATTATATGTCTCCTGTAACATCTTCAGTTCATCCACCACATTTTGCGGAGAACGCGTATTATAGCGATTTCCATAAATTGGTTTGGCACACCAGTTACATTTAAAAGGGCAACCTCGCGTTGTGCCCATATTCATAGAAAAATAGCCGGCATGTTTTAACCACGAATGCCTGTAAGGTTCCATATCAATAATATCCCATGCGGGTAAAGGAAGTTCATCGAGTTCTTTCATTACAGGCCTCCCCGCAGTTGTAACCAATGAATTATTATGCATAAAAGCAAGGCCATGTATATCAAAAAAATCATGTTGGTTTTTCTCAATAGAATTGATAAGTTCCAGCAAAGTAAGCTCTGCTTCGCCCATTAAAACAAAATCCGCGCCTTCATTCAAATACATCTTGAACCGGTCTGTAGCATCCGAACTGGAAACGATTACAGTGCAACCTCTTTCTTTGGCAAGGAGAATCATTTTAAATGCTGCCTCCCTCATATTGGTCAGGCACATCTTGGTGAGATAGTTAAACCCGTCATCATAAATTACAAAAAAGTCCGGCTGAATTTTTTCAAGAGGTATAATAACTTCTTCAGGCTGATGAGCAAACATCGTATCAAATAAAGAAACCCGGTAGCCGTTTTGCCTCATCAGCGATGCAGCGTACAAGGTTCCCAGGGGTGCATAAGGCTGCCCTATCGACCATTGCTTGGGGTCAAACCGGAGGAAATAAGAATGAGAAAAAAGTATTGTATTCATTTGTTTTCCCTTTCAAAATTTATTTAAGATGTATCTAACGGGTTTGCCTAAGAACTTTTTTCTTTACCCGCTTCTCTCTTCTTTATATTCCAACATTCTTCGAAGGAGAAAGGTTCAAATAACACACGCATTTTATACAGGTACTATTGGTATCAACATCCAGGTTCTTCCTGAATTCAATTGCTTTTTCGCTGTTCAATATCGTATCCAGTGATTCGTGCCTGATATTACCCATTGGCCTGTGAAAAAAACATGGCCGCACCGTTCCGTCTGCTTCAATTACAGTTGACACCCATGGTGCATTACATTTCTTATATGGAAAAGAATTCAGCCCATAAAATGCTGCATAATATTCATAAATCTTCCGGATTTTTTCAGGGGATTCCGCAATAAAACAATCTTCAAATTCGGGATAAAAATCATAAACCAGTTTTTCAATAACATTCTTTAACTCCGGCAGGTCTTTAGCAGATAAAAGAATTTCATGCTGCCGGGTTGAATCCCAAAGCATATCGCGATTGAAAGCATGACTGCTTACATCGGCGGGTAAAAAACTTATTTGATCGAGCCCGATTTCTTTTGCACTTTCAATGATAGCGGGCCAATGACGAAAATTAAGCCGGTGAATTACAGTACGGGCCGTTATTTTATACCCTGGTTCTATCGCTCTTATCCCGCTAATACCTTCTCTAAGCTTACTAAAGGCACCTGGAATATTTCGGATAAAATCATGTATCTGTTCATCTCCATCTATTGAAATGATAATATCATTCACCCACTTTACCAGTTGCCGGGCATTCTTTTTTACCGTAAGCCCGGTTGATAGCAACGTTACTTTTATATTTTCGCTATTAAGTATTTCACAAAACCTGAAAAAACTACTGTTAAGCAAAGCTTCACCGCCAGACATGAGTACCTGTCGTGTCCCAAGTCTTCTTAATGAACTCAATAACCCCTCAATGTCTCTTTCAGTAAGTTGCTTCAGGTTCTTATTATCCTTCCATATGTCACACATGACACAACGGCAATTGCAGGCGCTGTGTGGCATTAATATCACAATTGGCAATGCTTTGATCCTGTCAGTTTGCAACGTACGATAACGTTTGTAAGTATGAGCCAGTGTTTGGTTGAACATGCTACGTATAGTGGTTTTTAACAACAAGCCAGTGGAAAGGGTTTCTGCGAAATAATAATTTATTTATCCAGGAATTCGGATTATACAAAATTAAAAAATGCAGGGATTCAATTTCACCAATGCAATGATGAAAATACAGATGCGACATCTCCGGAAATCCCGTAGTCGTAAAATACTTTTTACTTCTTTGTTTGGCGGATGCAATTTCGTAAGGTTGATACAAATGGCTATCAATTATATGAATCTCTCCCTGTAGGGTTAAATATCTGGTGGCAATTTTTAAAATTGTTTCCAGCGATTCAAAATACTGAATAGATGCAGCAAACACAATCAGGTCAAATTTTTCATCGGCAAGTATTCCTGAAGAAATATCACCCTCTGCAAATTTAAGGTTTGGAACTCTTTTAAATACTCTTCTTGCCTGTTCAAGTTCCACTGTATTAATATCCAGGCCTGTTACCTTTGCCGGTGTAAAGGAAGACAACTGAGCTGCCAGCCATCCGTTTCCACAACCTACTTCCAGGATGTTACAAATATGGCCATGCCGTTGTATATAACGGAGGAGCTTGTTACAGGAACGTTTACGAATTAACCATTCTTTATAATGCGGATGAGAGGTAGCAACAACAGGTAGCCGGGCAATCTCCTCCTCGCTGTATATTCTTCCTTCCTTTAGCCGGAGAGCAACATACAATTCTTCAAATGCATTAACGACTATGGCATTCGGCTTCAATAAAAACCCATTTATTGCTTTTAAATTATTCAAGAGCAGTTGTGTAAAAAGTTAAAAACCCTGTATTTCAGGCTGACGGTATCTCCATATGCGCTGTAATAATTTTAACTCGTAAGGGTATTGGTAAAAATTTATTTTGTAACGCATACCAGCAACCAATCGCATTAACCAACGCTTCGAATTATTAAGTCTTATGTCAGAAACAGTTGGATAATAGCCGTTCAAAACAGTTTCAAAATTTCTTATTTTGTCAATCATCTCAGGTATAAGCCACGGGGTCAATGGGTTTTTGCGCATATCAAAACGTTCCCATTGCGGGCTTATCCAGTCTTCCAGTGTTTTCGGGTACGTAAAGCCTGATGCCAGCACTTCATTATACAATTCAGAACCTTCAGTTGGCACAGGGCTGTATGTATATAAAACGATTTCTGTTTTAGGATTAATCGCTTTTACTTTTTTTATAAAGCTGATGTCAAATTCAATTTGAGCCATCACTTCTCCAGGTGTGGGTGCCGGTGTGCCCAATACAAATGAATATTCCGGAATGATGTCATATTTCTTCAGCCGTTCGGCAAAGCGCAATATTTGTTCCCCGGTTTGTGTGCCTCCTTTATCCAGTTGGCGTAATACTTTATCATTTCCACTTTCAGCTCCGAAAAAAATAATTTTACAGCCTGCTTCACGAATAAGCGCTAAAGATTCATCCTTAAATTTATCCATTGTGTCAATTCGCGCCATTCCCCACCAACTCATTTTTTCGGGCTTAATTAGCCTGGCAAATGCAACTGCTCTTTTTTCCGACACAAAAAAATTGTTGTCGTGAAATTCAATAGCATCAGCTCCCCATGTATCCTTAATATATTTTATATCCCGGTAAACGTGTTCCGCGGATTTCGCTTTCCACCTTGCTTCATAGGTTGGCACTACTGCACAAAAAGAACAGGTGAACGGGCAACCAATGCTTGAATGATAAGCCAGTGTTTTATTTCCCAAATAAGTTTTGCCCAAATATTTATTGATAGAATAAAATTCATGCAATTTGTCATAAGGTAATGGCGGCAGGTTATCCTGTTCAATTAAATCCTCTTTCGCATTTCTTATAATAGCATTTTCACCCAGTTTATAAATAAGATTTTTGATAAGCTCATAAGGTTCATTATGCTCCAATGCATCAATCAATTGCGGGAAAGCATGATCACCGGGCCCATTGATCACAAAATCAACGTAACCCGAATTGAGCACAACTTTATAATGATTGGTAGGAAAATAACCACCCCAGATCATTATGGTACCAGGGAATTCCTCTTTTATTTTTTTAGAAAAAGGAATGGCCTGTTTGGTTTGCGGACCAGGCATTATAGTAAAGCCAATATATTTAAACTCCCCCGTGTTTAAATAACTTCTTAACTTTTCATAAGGGTTCTCTTCGCGGTTCCCATCAACAATCACCCATTCATAAGCTCCGTCAATAGAAGCTGCGATGTTCATAATTGAATTGGGAATCCTGTGTTTAGCAACGGCACTCTGCGGATTGTATAAAAGGACTCTATTCATTGCGATATAAACGGAATAAAAATCGGTAAGGTTGCCAATGATTAATAGCTGTTTATACCCTATTTTTATGGCAGCCGATTCATTATTTAATAAATTTATATGGCAGCATTTAAAAAACTCCGGCGATATTTTTCAAAACATTTTTTTCACAGGAAAGATACTGACCCGGAAGCGGCATATAATCTCTGGGCAGGCAGCTACGACAGCCAACCCGATAACCTGATGCTGGCTTTGGATGAAGAAGTGTTTTCCGGCCTGCTGAATCATATTATTATAAAAAATAAGATTATTGCTGATGTAGGTTGCGGAACAGGGCGGCATTGGAAAAAAATTCTCGGCAATGAGCCAAAAAAATTAATCGGGTTTGACGTGTCTGATGAAATGTTAAAAATGTTACAGCAAAAATTTCCACATGCTGAAACCCATAGGATCATAAATAATAAATTAGAGGGCTTACAAAACGAATCATGCGATTGTATTATTTCCACACTTACAATTGCGCATATACAAAATGCAGAGGAAGCAATTACTGAATGGAACCGGGTATTAAAACCCGGGGGTCAAATGATCATCACGGATTACCATCCTTTGGCATTGGCAAAAGGTGGCAAACGAACTTTCAGGCACAATGATGAAACTGTGGCAGTCAAAAATTATGTGCATACCCTGGAGGATCTAAAAAACATTGCAAAGCAACTTGGTTTGCAGGTGTCGCGTTCAATAGAGAAGCCTATTGATGAATCAGCCAGGCCTTATTACGAAAAACAAAATGCCCTTGCTGTTTTTGAAATATGGAAAGGTGTGCCGATCATTTACGGGATGTATTTAATAAAACCGGATGCAGCTTTGTAATCTAAACATAATTGGAGATGGAAAAGAACACCTGCGAAATATACAGGTGACCAATGGAAAAATAACTGCTGTATCAGAAAGCGAAAAATGTCAAAAAAATTCTACTGGTGAAACGACAATCAATTTTGAAAATGCCATTGCTTTCCCGGGTTTAATCAATTCACACGACCATCTCGATTTTACTTTGTTTCCTAAAACCGGCAATCGCATTTATAATAATTATACAGAATGGGGAAAAGACATACATGATCAAAATAAAGAAACCATCAGCGCTGTTTTAAAAATTCCCCAATATACCAGGATCCAATGGGGGCTTTATAAAAACCTGCTGAATGGAATTACCACTGTTGTTAATCATGGGGGAAAATTACCTGTTAACAGTAATTTCATAAATGTTATTCAAAACAACCATTGCCTGCACTCTGTTCAGTTTGAAAATAACTGGAAACTCAAACTGAACCGGGTTCTAATAAAAGATCAACCATTTGTAATTCATGTTGGCGAAGGAACTGATGATGCCGCACATCGGGAAATTAATACACTGATACAATGGAATTTATTTAAAAGAAAGATCATCGGTGTGCATGGCGTTGCGATGGATGAGAAGCAGGCAACTGCATTTGAAGCATTGGTTTGGTGCCCCGTTTCGAATTATTTTTTGTTAGACAGCACGGCAGCGATTGATAAATTAAAAACAAAAACTTCCATTCTCTTTGGAACTGATTCAACCCTTACTTCCGGATGGAACCTGTGGGATCATATAAGATTGGCAAGAAATACACAACTGGTAAGTGATAAAGAATTATTTGATATGCTTACCATTACACCTGCCGGAGTGTGGGGTTTGAAAGGATTGGGTAAAATCGCAGAACAGCATACAGCCGATATTGTAATCGCAAAAAAGAACAAGTCTTTAAATAATTTTGATTCTTTTTTTTCTTTAAACCCGGAAGATATTTTATTGATTCTTCACAATGGTGAGATAAAGATGTTTGATTCAATATTATCAGATAAAATAAAAGGCACAGATTGTGAAGTAAAAAATTTCAGTAAAATATTTATAGGAGAAAGTTATAAATATGTTGAAGGCAACTTACCCGAATTTACCGGCCAGCCCCCATTTATTCACAACCAGGAGCAAACTGCATAATGATACATTATTTGAGAACCTGCGCCATATTTGTAAACCTGTACACCTGGTAGCCATACCTGCATCTTTCAAAGGAATAATTTTTCAGGACTAATGAATCAATAAACATCCTGATATCACTGTTCACATTATTATGGTACCCCTGGCTTGCAGGAATAACAATCATAGCAGGTTTATTGCTTTCAAGATCGGCGAATAACCTCTTTTTTGCGGTCATAGTTTGTGTTACATTAAAGTAAATAGTTGGAGATTGTCTTTCAGAATAAGCCTGTACAATTGATCCATATCCGGCGACGAATACCTGTTCCCCTGGATTGGTATTTGATTTAATCCACAAGCCCAATTCTTTTTTTGAATTATCATCCGCTTCCTGGTACGGCTGCGCACAAAGCATAGCACTGGTATCTGCTGCAGGGGTTACCACGCGCTTTAAATCGAAAAATGGGTTCAAAAGCTTTGGAAAAAAAACGATCCATACAATTATTATGACCGGCTTTGAGGGTACTTTATAATTTTCTATTAAATAACCAAGCGACAACCCACTCATTAAAGACAAAGCCGGCAATAAATTTTTGAAATGGGTAGTTGCAAAAGTGCCAATTATGCAAAGACCGATAAATTCACAGATCAGCCAGGTGGTGAGAAAATTGAGATTTTTTCTGAAAAAGAAAAAAGCCGCCACAAAAGGATAAAACAATATAAGCTCTGAATAAAAGAATTCATTCATGAAATTAACCAGGCTCCATAACAGGTTATGGTCTGTGGTGCTTCCGGGACCAAAATTATCCGTTAAAGCATACCTGAGAAAATCATGAAGGTTGATACCTGCAAAAAGGAATAATGCAGCGATTAACGCTACACACGATAACACACCTCCCAAAAAAAAGATTGCAGAATTTTTACCGCGCCGGAATGATGAAATAAAGATCGCTGCGATCCCCAAAAAAGCAGAAATCCTGAAACCAAACCCCAGCCCCGCTATTAAACCGCTGATAAAAAATCCTCTCCTGTTTTGCGAAGTAAGGCCGTAAAAAAATGAAATAATAATGCATGTTATGGCGTACGTTTCGGTAAATGAAACGCTTGCTCCATCGGTGCTTTTCCATAGTAATGAAAGCCCATATATTATCGTTGAAAGAAGGGCAGCCTTTTCAGTGGCAATATGCCTTGCAATTTTATAAACGTAATAGATGCCTGCAGACTGGCAAAGTGCCCCTACAATACGGGGGAACCAGTAATTAACCCCAAACAATTTATCAGAGAGTCCAAATACAGCGAAAATCAGCGGCGATTTATTATCCACCCCACCGGCATAAGGTACAAGCCCGTTGCGGAACCAGTTCCTGCCGATGTATTGCCACATTGATTCATCAAAATTCAAATAAGCAGACGGCAATACGACTATGAGCTGAAGTATTGTAAAAAAAATAATCAGCGGCAAAGGTCTTGACAGTAAATGCCCTGGTTCTCTTAAAAGCATATTAGTTAGTAATAAGATTTATTAAAGCCAACTCCAAAATATCCAAATATTTCCACTATTTTCCTACTACACCACCGGGTAATCTACCCTTTTTAATTTTTGATAATAATACAATAAAAAATGAATATGATATAAATTACCCGAAGATTGCTTCAATGTTTTCCCGTTTATTATTTCTCCCCAAAGCAGCATGTGGCTGCCCAGGTCTTTTGTTTTCAAAATTTGTATCTCTTTATAACCATCTGCCCATTCAGGAATAAGAAATCCAAAACTTTCAGTTTGCATTATTTTAAATGGTAATGAGCCTGGCGAGGGAGGAGCGCTGCCGTGGTGCCGGCCCAATTCATAAATGATGTCCTTATAAACATAGGGCACTTCAGATACTACAATTTTCTTAGTTTCTATAATTTTAGAAAGTGTCGCGTTGGTATGCCTGAGCCCAAATACATATTTACCGGATGCTGGTATTTCGCCTAACAAATCCATTGGAAAAATATTAAAATAATCATCCAGTTTAAATGAGATTATTCTTACCCTGCGTGGATAGCTATAAGCTGCAACAAGAGATTTGTATTTTTCAAATGATAACTTCGGCTTTTTGTAGTATTTAAAGAACAATAGCCATGTTTTGAGAAAGCTTACATGGTGTATTTTGCAGTGCGTGAGCTTTAGTAAATATAGTGTTCCATTGGCTTCTTCAATTTTATCAAAATAATCAAGAGTAATAATTGCCACTGCATTTCGTTTGGCAATTTTAAAATCATTACCGGGAGACCCGCTAAAATACAGTTGGTATTTTGTTTCGTCACCCAAAAAAATTTTGTGCCCGTCATTGTTGAGCCAAATGCCAAACACAATTGGCTCAAGGCAAAGCAGCCAATGAATTTTAGAAACATCAATAGTAAAATTTCCGGTTTCCAAAAACACGCTCTCTTTTATTTGCCCCTCAATAGTTATCGTTGAATATTCTTTGATCTCAGTATCGCCAAGCAATATTTTTCTTATTAAACTTTTCATTTTCGCTTTAAATGTATGAGCGTGAAACCGGAAGCTGGCAATAATTCGCTGCTATAAAAATTAAAATACTTTCGGGAAGCTTTTATAATTTCTTTTATCGAATATATATAAACTGTCTGCTGGTTCTCTTTGTACCGCACGAGTATCGATGCAGGCTCGCGGTTGATAAAGGATTTAAGGATACTGCGAAAATGCCCTTTCCATATTTCCTTGATGTTTTTGGTAAGCACTAATGCGATGATATTTCCGCCAGGTTTTACAACAACTGCAAGGTTCCGGAATAACAATTCCATATCAGGTATGCAATTAAGGACTGCAAAATTTGAAAGCACAGCATCCACTTTTACAGGAAAAGGAGGCTGCACATGCCATCGCCTGAAATCTGTTGCAGAATCATCTAAAAAAATAACGTTATTATGTTGTAAATCCTTATGGCTCCTCATCGCTCTTTCCCGCATGCCCGCAGATGGCTCGCAGAAAAAAACCGTATGGTTATTACCTGTTAACCATTCAAGGTCTAATCCTGTGCCGCCACCAAAGTCAAGCACAACGGACGCTTTAACAATACTACAAAATTTATTGGCAACCTTTTCCCGAACCATTCTGTCCGCATCTTTATCCACCATTTCGTTATACTCATTTGCTATTGCATTGTAGTATAAAATATTTTCGCTGCGGGGTTTCATAAAACTTATTATCATAAAAATACAATCTTAAACTCATCACGAAATTAAATTTTATATGTAAAATCCCCTGCGTTTCAAATCGCATTACGCATTATGTATAATTGCTGTTGGTCGGAGACCATACGCCGGGAATCGCCTTTAACGGTCGTCGATATTGTACTTTTGATAATCCTGGAGCACCATCTTTAAGTATAACATATAACGCGGGAAACCATTTTTACAAAGCTTCTCACCTTGTCTTAATATTGTTTTAATTTCAATGTGAAAGCAGTTTGTTTTGCTATGTCTTTAACCCAATATATTTATGCGATTTGTTTTTGTAAGCTATAACTATTCACCCGATATTCATTCCCCGCAGGATTGGCTCAACCGGGTTAAAATATATGTCGGGTCGCTGGAATATTTGAGTAAAAAAAATACGGTTATGCGTGTCGAGCAAATTAATTATACAGGCAATTTTTTACACAATGGCGTTCAATATTACTGCGGGGACTACGGGAAAAAGAAAAATTATTTTCCGCGAAAATTAAATGGCTTTGTAAAAAGCCTTCAGCCGGATGTAGTAATTGTAAGTGGCTTGCACTTCCCGTTCCAGGTTATACAATTACGTTTACTACTGGGAAGGAAAGTAAAAATTATTGTACAAAATCACGCCGAACAACCCTTTAACGGGATAAAAAAATATCTTCAACGCATGGCAGACAAATATATCAATGCCTACTTTTTTGCCTCCGGGGTTACAGGTGCAGAATGGGTAAGCAAAGGCAACCTTGCTTCTGAAAAAAAAGTATATGAAATTATGGAAGTGTCTTCTGCGTTCTATCCTGTTGACAAAATATTTGCAAGATCAAAAACACAGGTTATCGGAGATCCTGTTTTTGTTTGGGCAGGCAGGTTGAATCAGAATAAAGATCCTTTAACTGTAGCAAATGCTTTTTTAAAATTCCTGCAATTGCAGCCAACCGCGCGTTTATACATGATCTATCAAACAGCAGAATTGCTCCGCGGGTTAAAGCTCCTTATCACTGATGATAAAGTGAACCCCCATGCTGTTGTATTGGTTGGAGAAGTACCACACAGTGAAATGCAGTACTGGTTCAACAGCGCCGATTTCATAATTTCAGGCTCACATTATGAAGGAAGCGGTACAGCAATTTGTGAAGCTATGAGCTGCGGTTGTATACCTGTTGTTACAGATATCCCTTCTTTCAGGTCTATAACTGCACATGGAGAATGCGGATTGCTATACGAAGCGGGAAATGAAAATGCATTACTATCTGCACTTACACAAACCATGCAAATGGATATGCAGGAAAAGCGGGACAAAACACTTGCATATTTTAAAAGCGACCTCTCTTTTGAAGCCATTGCCCATAAAATTCAGCAGGTTGCCGCTTCTTTGTAATTAAATAATTTCATAACAGCCATGGCACTATCATCCATAGCATAAGGCAATACTGGTGTATAGGCGGCTACAGAATTGCTTAGAATCTCAATTGCTTTTTTTACCATTTCTTCTTTTGATTGTACAATATGCCAGTGACCAATATCATGTTTCATAGGTTTTATAAAACTGATAACATGGCAACCTGCATATAACGCTTCTAAACAAACCGTGCTGAAACCTTCATAATTGGATGTGTGCAGAAAAACTTTCGTACGCTGCATTAATCGTAAAATTTCTGCATGTGACTTTTCGCCCGTCAATAAAATATTATTTTGCAATTGATGATGCACGATCAATTTTTGCAGTTGCATTTCGTCGGGGCCTTTGCCACATAGCATCGCTTTTACGGCAGGTACCCCTTTGATAATTTCTTTGACTGCATTTATAAATACATCATACTGTTTTAATGGTATCAATGAACCTGTCCCTAAAATTGTAATATCTCTTTCAGCACCTTGCGCTGAAAATAATGATGGATCTATCCCATTTGGAATGATATGCAATGGACGGACAGCATAATTTCTATAAAACTCTTTTACCAGGAAATCAGACATGGCAACCAATTCATGCGATCGCGGATGAATGATTGATATATATTTATTGCCTCTTTTAGCATCCTGGCCCGCTATCCAGGTAAAGTGTTCCAGGTTATTCCACTTGCCAAAATATTTTCCAATCAATGCACATTCACCACACCAGAAACTAAATAAGCCAATGATATCATTGTCTTTTTTTAATTTATGTAATGTACGCCAAAAATGATGCCACAGGAACAACCTGGCAACTACTCCTTTGTTCATTCCATTAAAAGGAATTACCCAGTTATCATACCAGTTGTAGCCGGAGGTGGAAAAAGGATATTCAAAACTGAGAATAATAATTTTTAAAGAAGGAAAATTTTTATTCAATGCCTTTATAAAAATTTGATGCGCAGGAAGGCAGGTAGTATCGGCTTCATCTTTTGGAAAGCCCGGTGAAAGTATTATCAAAGTTTTTGCCTTATGCTTCATCCAAGGAGATGATTTTGTTACAAAAAGATAAGCTTTCTTTATTATGCGTAATGAGCAGGATCATCGTCCCATCCTCTGATAATTTTGTAAAATGCTGCAGAAATAAATTTTCCGAATTCCTGTCTAATTCATTAAAGGGTTCGTCCAGTATTATTAACCCGGCGTTCTTATACAAGGCTCTTGCAATGGCAATGCGTTGCCGCTGGCCACCGCTTATATTTTTTCCGTCTTCGGTTATTATTTTATTAATTCTTTCAGGATATTTATCAATTAATTCTCTTAGCCCTGCAACGTTAATGGCATTTTCCAGTCTTTTTGTATCATAAAAATTATCAGCAAGTGTGATATTATTAATTATGCTGTCATAAATCATAAGCTGTTGCTGCTTTACATAGGAAATATTTCCCCAGTATTGCTGACGTGCTTCAGCAGTTGTTGACACATTGTTTATATTAATACATCCTGAGTGGGCCTCTAAAAAACCAAGCAACAGGTTTACAACTGTTGTTTTTCCTTTTCCCGACTTTCCCGATAATCCAATGAAATCTCCCCTTGAAATATTCAAAGAAAAATTATCCAGCACCGGCTCGTCTTTGTAGCCGAAAGAAACATTTATAAATTCGGCTGAATACAATTTATTACTTGCCTGCTCTCTTTTTACCACGGGATATTCTTCGGTTTGTAACAGGTCATTTATTGTAAATTCATAAGTTTTTATTTGCCCGTTGCAGTTCAGTATTTTTACAATACCGGGTATTATTTTATAAGAAGCAGCCATAAAAGCACCTAATGTTATAAACTCAACCAAATTGCCATACGCAGTAAATGAATTAATCAATATCAAAACAAACAATCCTAATATCGCAAAAACCTCAATAAGCCTCGATGGCATATTTTGTATTGCCTGCTGTTCTGATAAGAAAATATTAAATCCTGATTGTGAAGCATGGTACCTTTTTGAAAAAAAATCTTTGCGGCCATATAAATTACTTTCAACATAGCCTGATAGCGCTTCTTTCAGATGCTGTAATGTTTTTTCGCTGACAGGCTTTGCCATTTTCCGGATAGCGGTTAATTTTTTTTTCATTAAAAAACCCGTAAGTATTATAGGCGGTGCAAGTATGGCAAAAAGAAGGGGAAATAAAATGGGGTTAAAAATAAGAACAGCGATAATCGTCATCAATATTAAAAAGGACTGGCTGATAATTTGTTGTAAACCCTCAAGCACATAGTGGCCGAATTCAATTGGCTGCTGGCTTATGTTGCGTATGTGCACAGAAGAATCAATGTTCACATAATTATCATAATTGCCATCAAGGTAGTTCGATAATTTTTTTTGAGAAAGCCGGGATGCGACTCCATACACAAACCTCAGCTGCATCCGGAAAACCAGGAACCCAAAAAGGTTCTTGACACTAAATAATATAAGAAAGGTAACAATAAGCAATAAAGGATATTTATCAAGGAGTATTAACGGAAAATAAGATAGTGATATTGAATGACGCGGTTCTGTATAAAAATGAATGACGAATAAAAGCAGCGCCAGGAAAGAAATGTCCAGCACACTTATAATTATGTCAAGTACTATTAGTCCTGCAAATTTTTTCTTTTCTGCCGGGTCAAGAATTCTAAAGATATTTTTTGCTATTTTTTTCAAATGACCTGGGTTAAACTGGCTGCCTGTTTTGTTTCATTTTCTTGTAATGTGCAATTAATCCACGACGAATTACGGAAAGCAGATGCTTTAAACGATCGCGATGTACCAATGCCTTTACAAGTTGACTTATTGCCCGGAAATACTTTCCTTGTTCCATACAATTTACAGCTATCTCTGCAAGATGATGTGCCATGCGACGGCGTGCAAGCCGTACAAGGTTATTTCCCGGACGTGAATTTAAAAAATGCTTGTAAACAAATGCAGTCCGTTTATGTCCGTCATCAAATGCATTTGTGCTACGGTGTGTATGCTCTCTTACGCGCAACAGCAAGTCAGGCACAGCCAATGCCTCTGCCTTCAGCGCCAAACGCAAAGCCAGTTCATAGTCTTCCCTGTAAAGAAGTCCTGGCTCTGTATTAAAACCACTCACCTCATTAAAAAGTTTTCGCTCGACCATTAAAGAGCCAATATTAACTGCTACTTCCGTTGTGACCAACGGCCGGATTATCCATCCTGAGACCGGGCGAAATATTCCAGACCTGTTCGCAATTGTTTGAGATGCTTCATTCATCAGTTCATAGCCGCCGTAACTCCATCTTTTTTTTTTCTGCAGCAATAAATGCAATTGAATTTCCAGCTTGTTCGAAACCCATTCATCATCCGAATCTAAAAATGCAATCCATTCACCTGAACCGGCTTCGGCTCCTGCATTACGCAACGAAGCAATATTGCCGCTATGTGGCAAATCCAGTAAATGAATTCGTGAATCCTTTAATGAGTAGAGTATTTCTGCCGTATTATCTGTTGATCCATCATCAACAAACATAAGTTCCCAATGGGTGTAGGTTTGTGCAAGAACTGATGCGACGGTTTGCTGCATTAACGATCCACGGTTGTATGTGGGAATCACTATTGAAACAAGAGGAGAAGAAGGAAGAACTGACAAAACTTACATAAAGTTTGAATAATAATCTAATCAAATGTTTTAAGCATCGTGTAGTACAAAATAATGAAGTCTAATTTTAATGACCAATGTCTTACATAAAAAATGTCGATATTTACCCTATCCTGCATTTTCTGAATATTGCCGGCTATTCCTACGTACCCCATTACTTGTGCCAGGCCTGTAATCCCCGGCTTTACTTTATTGCGATAAGAGTAATGCTCAACAAGCTCATCATATAGCAAATTCTCGCTTATCATGTGTGGGCGCGGGCCAATAACAGACATATCGCCCCATAAAACATTAAAGAATTGCGGAAGTTCGTCAAGATAACTGTTCCTCAGAAATTTACCTATGCGGGTAATGCGGGTGTCATTCTCACCTGCCGGTATTAAATCAGCTTCTTCGTTAATAATCATAGAACGAAATTTTATGCAGGTAAAAATTCTACCGTTTTTCTTATTTCTTTTTTGGGCAAAAAAAACCGGACCCTTTGAATTTGATTTTATTAAAATAGCTATGATTGGAATAAGCCAGGATAAAATGAAAATGATGACAAAGGTTGCGAAAAATATATCAATAATCCTTTTTAATACCCGGTTGATGCGGTAGTCAAAGGGCTGAACGTACAGAGGTGTTGCAATTGATTTATAATTAATGATTCCCGCCAGGTTTTTACCCCCGTGAAAAAAAATATCTCCGCCAATTGAATACTTCTCTTCCAGGAATTTATATACATGAAATGAAGAAAAAGTAGTTTTTTTATGAGTAGTATTTACTGATTTTTTCATGCCATTTTTGGTTCAAATTCAAATTAATTTGAATCGAAAAGTTGCTTCACTTTTTTTTCCAATCGGTACCTGCGCCCTTGTGCTTTTTGCCTAATTGAAATACCCTTGAAATGTTAAATCCAAACCTGAGATCGCTGTTATCTCCACTGCTGCTTGTTTCTGCTATGAATGACTTTTCAGTTAGCCCTATTGAATTTGTAAATTGTAATTGAAAAACATGGCCTCCTGTTCCAATGTCTATTCCAAACGCGAAAACATCAGCAGCACCGGGAGCTTTTGTGCCGGGTAACTGGTAATAATATTCGGCGTTTATACTCATTTTTCTGGAAATCGATTGTTTCCCTGCAATGCCAATAGCAAGAATGTTGCGCTTATAGGTATTGTCTTTAAAATGATTGAAAGAAACATTATCTGTACGAATAAATGTTGGCATAAGCTGTAACGAAAGTCCCTCAGAAAATTTTCTGCCAATAAGTAACTGGAATACATATGACAACCGGTCTGTTTTTGCCAGTGAATCAGAAGGCTCGAAACCAAAATCCCCCGACTTGATTGTACTTATGGCAAATGTTGACACAAGTGATACCGTAACAGGCATGTTAACCGCACCTGAAGATTGCCTCAATATTTTCCATTTAAAAAATGCGTCATAAGTTTTTTGCCATGCATTGTGTCCTCCGCCAATCATAAAATTGTCTGTAATACCATAATCGAAGCCTACACGTACATTAAAGGGAGAATAATCAAATCCAAAGAAATTATACAGGCCCTGGCTTAACGGGCCAAAGCGATGTGATATTCTTACATCCAAAACATGCGCAGGCAGGTTCTCTACCGAATGGCCATCGATAACCCTGGTGGATTTAAATGTAGCGGTAGTGTACACAGTTTTATTCTCCCCGGTTTCTTTTTCCAATTGGTTTATCAGGTTGGTTGTGTCCTGTGCAATTATTTTTCCATGCAAACTACAGAGCACAACGGCAAACGAGAATAATTTTATTAATCGCATAAAATAGTTAATTAGATGATTTTTTTTCGTAATTGCAGCTCACGTTAATTTCAATATTTTCTGCAATATTATTTTTTACAATTGAGGGTATTTGTATGTCGTAATCTTTTAATAATATCTTGAAGGTAGATGCCCCGGAAATTTTTCCGTCTTTGACAGTTATTGTGCCGGGTGTTGTAACATCTTTTGACACCCCGTGAATTTCGAGGCTCCCGGTTACACTTACATTGTATGTTCCATCTTTTGAAATATCTACTTTGCTGATATCTGTAACCGTACCTTTAAATGTTGATTTCGGATATTTGTCACTTTCCAAATAATCACTATTAAAGTGCTGTTCCATCATAGCTTTTGGAAAATGAAAAGCATTATTGAGTACCGAAAACTGGAGGGCGCCGGTTTGCGTATTCAATACACTAATTACCTGGTTATTATCTGCTGAAATATTTTCCACAGAAGCTTTTGAATAGAATGATGTCCTTCCATTCTTTGTAAAATATACCTGGCCAAAAGAGCTGCTATTAATACCACTAAGTATTATTGTTAATAAAATAATGATCCTTTTCATGTTATCTTTTTAAATTGAAATGTAACATCTTATTAAAAAAACATCCCCCGGTAAGCCCATTTCAACATCTCCATTGATATAGCCACTGCAAATTCCTTTCACCACTATAGTATCACCTGCTTTTATGCTATTCACATCCGCTTCCATAGTACAATTAACCGATGCGCCCGGATCATGCGTTTTTAAAAGAATTATCTGCTGGTTCTGCTGGTTAAGCGATACCTGTTTTACCTCACCGGTTACAGCAACAACTTTATTTAAATATTTTAATTTTGCACCGGCAGAGTCAGTGGTAAAAATTTTATACAGATCAATGGCTGTAATTCTAACCGCCTCAGCATCTTTAACATCCAGGTGTGGTTTATTCCACATCATGTAGCCTGTAATCGCTCCAATTAAAACAATTGCAACAAAAAAAATGAGAATATTTCTTTTTAGCTTTCCTGTCATTATTAACCTTTCGAGTGTATATCGGTTTTTATGGATGAAAGGTTGCCCTCTGGAATAATGCGGGCTTTTTCAACTTCCCGGCCCAAAATTTTACATTTTTACCAGGTGAATCCGGTATTGAAAACAACAGGAACCGATGAATGTTTTTATTTGTACCCGTACAAATAACGATACCGGCAACACAAATGATGAGCTGCATTTATTAATAAAAGAAATAATAAATGAAGGATATGTAAATTATAAAAACATACTTTTACCGGGCAAATTAATAAGGGCTGATTAAAGAAAAATCGACAATTAAATATGCCGGAGGCCACAGCCCTACACTTCTGCAGGCTATAAGCGTCAATTCTTAAGGTCTTTACACTCTTACATTATGAAGTACTATAAACAGATTGGATGGTGCGCATCGGGGTTGTTAATTATAAGCTGTTTTATTCCATGGGCTTATTATGCAGATCTCAATAAAAATTTTACCGGTTTTTTTTCAGAACAGAATATTTATGGTAAACCTGCGTTGCTTTTTATTTTTTTTGCACTTGCCTCGGCCCTGCTAATTTATTTTGATAAGGTATGGGCCAAAAGAACACATATTTTTATAGCTGCTCTCAACATTGGATATTTAATAAAAACATATATCCTGTTTACCTCCTGTTACAATACCTATTGTCCTGAAAAAAAGTTTGGGCTATACCTGCTGATAATAAGTTCTGCTGTATTGATGATTGTTTCCATTTTCCCTGATATGAAGCTGGTAAACACTCATAATGAAAATGAGTAAGTTCTGCTTTCGTTTTCTTTCCCCGGGGGTTCCTGAATTGCACAATCTATTCAAAAAGCTCCAGCTTATTTTTAGGGCGCTTATCCTGTAACCATATAAAATTTTTCAAATATTTCTGGTCTTCGGGGATCTGTTTCATCGGGTACATTTTTCCTTTTATATCATTTACGAAAAGCACTTTTTTAAGGTCATCATTTTTGAAATACAAATCTATAACATCACCGGTGGCACGGTTCATACCCACATAGGCGCTGTCCTCGTCCTGTGCATAATAAATACTTTCAGACTGTGAACCCCTCACGCGCATGTAGTCAATAGCGCCATTTACAAAATAACCGTTAATTGTTTTTCCGGTAATCTGGTTATAAAATCCCTGCGTTGTCTTGTTTACAATCATCCCCCGTTCAAAAACATACAGCCTCTCCGGCTTCTTGCTTTTGGTGTACAGAAAAATAGTGTCGCCGGTTATCTGGCTATGGCCGCTCCAGATTACCGGGTCATAATAGAGCCGGAAAACAGAATCCTTTGCTGAGAAGAAAAGGCTATCACAAACGCTTTGAAGAGAGTCACTAAAAATCCTTACGTGATGGAAAGCAATAATATGTCTTACACCGGAATCCTGCTTATTTATACTGTCTTTCTTTACATTTTCCAGGGAGTCGAAACTATTAATTTGCTTTAGCGCAACTTTGACCATACCTGAATCTGTTGATGCAGAATCCGGTTTGCTTATTATGTCTTTCCCCGCGTTCTTCATTGAATCCAACGGATTAATTTTCTTCGGCACAACTTTGATCATACCCGAATCTATTGGAACAGACCCTGATTTATCTATCGTGTCTTTCTTATTGCTTTTTATTGAATCAACCCGCCTGATTTCCTTCGGCTCAGTTTTGATCCTGCCCGAATCTATTGGAACAAAATCCAATTTATTTATCGTGTCTTTCTTATTGTTTTTTATTGAATCAACCCGCTTGATTTCCTTCGGAGCAGCCTTAATCATGCCCGAATCTATTGACCGGGATCGGGGCCTTGCCAGGCTTAGTTTAGCAGAATCCGGATGCAGCGTTTCGGGTAGCTTTTGAATTTCCCTTCTATGCACTTTCGAAGAGTCACCGGTACGCAAACCAGTTTTTGCGGAATCCTTATTCAGATTTTCTTTAACCGGCAGAATATGTTTTGCAGAGTCCACATTTTTTAAACTATCGGTACTTACTTTTATTTGCGAACTATCGCTTATAACAGAATCCTTTTTCAAAACAAAACCCTCATTTTTTATTGAAGTTGTATAACCCGAAAATATGGTATCGGCGGCTACATAAATGCTGTCGCTTTTCTGTTTTATTATCAATACAGGCTTTCTTGTGGCGAGGAATGAGTTGTTTTTTTTGTTTAGAAAAATCTGGTTTGCAAAAACTATAACCCCATTTGCAGAATCTTTTACGATGGCATTTCCCTCAAGTTGTGCATTACCCGATTTATCATCAAGCGCCATATGGTTAGCCACGTAAATCTTACCACTGCTGTCTTTTACAGATGTGCGGCTTGTAAACAGGGCATTTCCTGTATTAAAGTCATAAGTGCCCTGGGTGGTATGAATATCTATCTCGGAATTTTTTATATAAGTATTTCCCGTAAAATTGGATCCCTGCGTTTTCATATTATATAAAAGAGAATCTGTAGTAATCTGATTTTTTGGCTCTGTTACTTCAACATCCTTTCTAAAATATACATCCTTTGTATCAGAATAATAAGTGCCATCCTTACTCGTAATAGTTGTTTTGCCGTTAATTACCTTTCCCCCGTTGTGATAATTCCCAATTCCTGTTCCTAAATTATAATCAAGCTCCTGTGTAAAAACCGTAGCTTTTTTATCATTGAGTCTTACATCTTTTTTAAGGTAAGCTGTTTTTTCTGTACCGATGTATTTCAGGTACTGCGCATACGTTTGCACACTATCTGCCTGGTTTATGTGAACATTACCAAAGGCTTCAACTATGTGTGTTGCCGGATTTATTGCTACACTATCGCTGCTGAAAATTGTAGTGCCCTGTTTGATAATCGCACCGCCTGCAATAGTTTGGAGGGTGGTTATTGAATCAATATGAATACTGCGCATACTGGGACCACGCAAAATTTCAAATTCTTTTATTGTATCGGCTTTGGGAGGTGTCACCACCTGGGAAAATGAAATAAAACCTGCCTGGAGAAAAATAATAAGAAACCCAATTTTCGCTGATGTGATCATCCCTATTTTTTAACCACTTTTAGTGTGTCGTCTATCAGGGGAGCTGTAATAAAATCATCTTTATCTTTTTTCCCAAATACAGAAATATTCACGTATCGTTTTGGATGAACTCTTATATCATCGAGAAGTATATTTATTTTATTGGCGGTTGACGTAAGATTATTGTACAAAGTTTTATCGTTCAGCAGTAAGCCAACAGATCCGTCTTTGCTATTGATTTTTTCGGCGCCCTGTTTAAAGCTTACCACGGCTGCATTGAGCGAATCCAAAGTAGTTTTCAAATTAATATCTGCAAATTTAGCAGATGCCACTTTAGCATTTTCAAGGATACTGTTAAGCTTTTCATTATTTGAGTTGAGATTGGCGGTAAAAGCACTGACATTATTGAGTGAACTTGAAAGCGCCCCGTTTTGCATATCCAAAAGCAGCTGTAATGATTTTGCAGATAAGGCAAAGGATTCCGTAGTGGCATTTAAATTAGTAAGTATGCCCTTTATATTACTCTTTGCGCCCGGATCAAAAACCCCGGTAACGACATGCAATACCGAATCCAAAGATTTTACTGCATTACGAACTTCGTACAAAACCGGATTGATTATTTTTAAAGCCGCATCAAAAGTGCCACCACTAAGCGTGGTTAACAATGTATCCCCGGTTTTCAAAAAAGCAGAAGAGTTGCCCAATTGTATTTCGAGTGAAGCAGTGCCAAGAAGGGGGGGATTTATGACTGCAAGCGAGTTATCAGGAATATTTATATCCTTGGTAAGATTAACTGTAACCACAATGCGCTTCATATCTTTGCCACCATCGAGGTTACTGATATTACCAACCTGCACTCCATTAATAACTACGGGGTTCGATTTGTTAAGAAGTTGCGCGTCCTGGTATACCGCATAAATATGATGCTCTTTTTTGAAAAGACTTTTGCCTTTGAGAAAATTAAACCCAAATACCAGCAATACTATTCCCACAATTGCCATCACCCCAATTTTCGTTTCATTATTGATTTTCATATTTTTTTATTTGGTAATAAAACAGGTTGATTCATTTACGGTTAGTCCCCACAAAAATTGTTTTGCGAAAATAGCATTCTTTATTGTCACACAGCGGCAATGTCTGTTTTGAAAATTAATAAGATCTTACATGAAACAAATAAAAATACGAGCAGCATTTTATTTTGAATCTAATACTTCGGTGCTGGTATTAGCCTGTTGCGTTTCCACCTGGATTTTATATTTTATCAATGCACGTGTAATGGCTTCTGCAATTTCCTGCTGGCCTTTATCGCTGTTTAGATACCTTTCATCATCGTAGTTTGAAATGAACCCGGTTTCAATTAAAATTGCCGGCATTTGTGTTGCGTGCAATACCCATAACCCCTTTTGCCGTTGCCACACACCCAAATCGTTTCTACCGGTTTTTGCTATTTCTTCCTGAACAGCAGAAGCAAGCTGGTAACTTTTCTTAAAATACTTTTGCGCATATAAAAGGGCACTTGCCTTCCACTCGGGACTATCATAATTAATGTCAAGTGTACTATCATTATCTGCAGTTTCAAATTGCATATCAGAATTTTCCATTGCCTTAATTTTATCGGCGGATTGGCGGGCTACCAGTATTAACGTACTGGTACCCTTCCTGGTGGTGGGGATTTTAAAATATTCTCTTATTGCCACTTCATGGGTATGGGAAGTGACTATTTTTTTCTTCTTTTTACCTTTGCCTGTATATTTTGTAGTGTGGTACGTTTCTGCACGGTAACCTATAACTCTTGACCCTGTTTTTAAAGTAACGGCATCGGCATGAATACATACAAAAAGATCACCATGGTTATCATTGGCAAATTTTGCTTTTTCTTTTACCGAATTAAACACATCTGTTGTACGGGTGGGAATAATATTTACTTCCGGCATTTGTTTTTTTAACTCATCCACGAGTTTCATGGAGATGGCGAGGGTAACATTTTTTTCTTTGCAACCTAATGTGCCTTCATATTCACCATGCGCCCCATCATCGCTTCCGCCATGGCCAGGGTCGATAATTATAGTTTTTATTTTTTTTGCAGACTGCGCAGCAGCTACTGAGCACAACAACATTATTGGTAATAAAAAAAAGAAAAAAGAAAACGATTTTTTTAAAACACACATTTATTTATCAGGTTTTAATGGAGCCGGCAATTTCGGTTTAATAATCTTCACAAATCCTTAATAGGATTATCTCTATTTTTGTTTCCTACTGCTATGAATATCAGAAACAAAGTTAGCTTAAAATACATATCTGCACTGACGGCTCCAGCTATACTTTTTATACTGACGGTGCAAAGCAGGGATAAAGAGTCTTTTTATTTTTCATTTCACACATATTTAACTTCCCAACAGGATACAGCCATACCCACCAACAAAAAAAATATTACTGTTGACAAAAAATTAGCCCTTTCCAAAGATTCTTCAGGGGTAAAAATCGTTTCGAATACAGACTCTATTCCGAAAAAGAACATTGATTCACTTGCAAAAGCTGATACCATTCCGAAAAAAAATGCTGATTCACTTTCAAAAACTGATACATCAGGATTCTTAAAAACTACAGATACTTTACAATTCAATAGCGCAAAAAATGCACTGGATACTGTTATTGAATATACAGCTGAAGATTCTATGGTGCTTGATGTTCCTTCAAAAATCATAACATTGTATGGCAAGAAAGCAAACACGCGCTATAAAGATAATGACCTTACAGCTCCCGTAATTTCATATGACGAGGCAACGGGAAATATTCTTGCTTCTATAAAAAGAGACAGCACGGGTAAAGTAATTTCAATGCCTACATACAAACAATCTGATTTTCTTTCACAAAGCGATTCTATCCACTTTAATATGAAAAGCGGGAAGGGGCTTACCAAAAGCACTTATACCAAACAGGGAGAAATGTTCGTGTATGGCGACGTGATTAAAAAAATTGACAATAACGTTTTTTATGCGCTTCGGGGAAGGTTTACCACCTGCAACCTCGATACTCCACACTTTGCGTTTGTGAGCAATAAAATAAAATTCATCAATAACAAAGTAGCCATCACCGGCCCGGTGCATCCTGAGTTTGAAGGAGTGCCCATCCCTATTTATTTCCCATTTGGTATTTATCCATTAAGCCAGGGAAGACATTCGGGTTTATTACAGCCAACATTTACCACCAATGAGCAAAGAGGGCTTGGGCTCCAGGGATTGGGTTATTATAAAGTGATTAGTGATAACTGGGATGTTATTTTAAAAACAGACATTTATTCCTATGGCGGATGGACGTTAAGTGTGAACCCCAGATACATGAAAAGATATCACTACAGCGGAACCCTTACATTCAACGTGCAAAATTTTAATACCAATTTTAAAGGAGACCCCGACTTTGTACATAACCGCAGCTATCTTGTTACCTGGAGCCATAGTATGGACAGTAAAGCCCGGCCCGGGGTGAGCTTCAATGCCAGTGTAAATGCAGGGAGCAGTAGTTATAATTCTAATGTGGCCGACAATCCTTATCAAAATTTCAATAACCAGTTGAGCTCCTCGATCGCCTGGTCAAAAACATGGAAGGATAAACCATTTAATCTAACGATAACTGCAAATCACAACCAGAACACCAATTTAAAAATTATCAACGTAAATCTTCCGGATGTAGGATTTAATGTACAAACGATTTATCCATTCAGAAAAAAAGACATGGTGGGAACTCCAAAGTGGTATGAAAATATTGGTATAGCATACAATGGAAATGCAAAAAGCCTTTTTTCATTCTATGATACAGCTCCTCATATATTTAAGCAAATTGCAGACACTTTTCAATTTGGCGCCCATCACTCATTTCCTATCTCATTGTCGCTGCCGCAAATGGGCGCTTTCCAGGTAGGGCCTTCCGTTAGTTATGATGAAACATGGTACCAGTCAAAAACTTTTCATACATGGGATCCGGTGAGAGATTCATTGGTAACATCGGTTCAAAAAGGATTTTACACCGCCAGGCAAATGTCTTTCGGGTTGGGCATAACCACAAGAATTTTTGGATTGATAACGGCAAAAAATAAAAATGCAAAAATACAGGCCATACGCCATGAAATAACCCCAACAATTGGTATAAGTTACAGGCCGGATTTTAATAAAAACAGTTTTTACTACGCGCAGGTGGATACCCAGGGTCAAAAACAACAGTTTTCAGTTTATGAAAGAAACATATTCGGACCATATTCACCCGGAAGGTTTGGAGGCCTTACCTTCGGGATAGACAACAACGTGTCTATGAAGGTGCGCAACAAAAAAGATACCGGGGAAAACGCATTGAAGAAAATATCAATTATTGATGGACTTAGCATTAACGGCAGCTATAACTTTTTTGCCGATTCATTTCAATTAACTCCGCTGCAGGTGACTGCAAGAAGCAACCTGTTTAATAAAATAAATATTACCGCCAATGCCACTTTTGATCCGTACGAAATAGATAACCAGGGCCTGAGGGTTAATGAACTGGTTTGGAAACACAAGCTGCTCACATTAGGGCGCATGACAAATGCTGCTGTTTCTATGTCAACCCAGCTACAGGGTGGCAATAAGAAAACAGGCTCTACAAAACCAGAGTTACAGCCAAACGATGTCGCTGACCTTGGCTATACCCCCGACCAATATAACACGGAGCTTGCTTATATTCACAATAATCCCGGCGAATATGCAGATTTCAATATTCCATGGTCGGTAAATTTTAATTATTCACTCACCTATTCAAAAGGTTATATAATTAACCGGGGATCTATTAAAAGCATTACTCAAAATGTAACTTTTGGTGGCACGCTGAACATAACTCCGAAATGGCAAACTGCACTCAACGGGTACTATAACATTACCCTGGGCGAACTCAATGGGGTAACTGCTTCCATTTCACGGGATTTACACTGCTGGCAGATGTCAATATCTATTTCCCAGAGCACCCTGAACCGTTCTTTCAGCATCAGCATAAGTCCTAAATCTCCATTATTACGTGATTTAAGGATTAACAGGACAAGGGCTGTTTATACCCCGCTTTAAAGAAAATTTAGTTTTTATTTTGTAATTGTGAATGAAACTGGTATTTATTTCAGATAGCTCTGGATATATTTTATCCATGTTTTAATAAAATAAATATTGCTGGCATTGCTGATTTTTGCATCGCATAGGTGCATGGATATTTTTACATTATCGCAACTCGAAGTAAGTACATAGTCCAGGCGTTCTTCGGAAGCAAGCCGCACGTTTATACCGGTAAATTTTGCACAGCCAGCTTCGTATTGCTTTGCTTTATCAAATGGCCCCTTTGTTGAAAGCTTATTTTCAATCGCCTGAAGCGCATCAATAAACTGGCGCATCATTTGTTTTTCCACCGGAAAAAGATCATTGAATTTATCAGCAGATGTCACCTTATTGCTGTATGTTACCGGTTGAACAAGGTGTTGATCGAGCAGGGCATATTTTTGCGCATTACAATTAACCGACAAAAAGAGGATAAAAAATAGTAGAAAGAATTTCATAAAAAACTTAATTTGATTCATTTGTATTCCCCAAAAACCGCCCTTAACGTATCAGAAATCTCCCCCAAGGTGCAAAAATTTTCGACAGAATCTATCACTACAGGCATTAAATTTTCATTATTAGTTGCATGCGCTTTAATTTTTTTTAAACAGTTGGCAACTTTTTCGCTATCTCTTTTTTCCTTTAACGCCTTCAATTTATCCGATTGCAACTGGCGTATGCTATCGTTTATCCTGAACGACGGTGGCGCAATTTCCTGGCCGCCTGTAAACGCATTTACCCCTACTATTATTTTGTCCCCGGATTCTATCTTTTGCTGATAGGCATAAGCACTGGCAGCAATTTCATTTTGTATAAATCCCTGTTCAATGGCATTAACACTCCCACCCATACTATCAATTTTACTAATTAGTTCCCATGCAGCGCTTTCGACTTCATCAGTAAGTTTTTCAACAAAATAACTTCCGGCAAGAGGATCTGCGGTGTTTGCAACGCCGCTTTCAAAGGCAACTATTTGCTGGGTGCGTAATGCAATGGACGCTGCTGCTTCTGTAGGGAGATTCAGCGCTTCATCATAACCATTGGTATGCAGGCTCTGGGTGCCACCAAGCACTGCTGCAAGAGTTTGTACAGTAACCCTGCTTATATTATTAAGTGGCTGTTGGGCAGTTAAAGTGCTTCCGCCGGTTTGTGTATGAAACCGAAGCATCATCGCTTTTTCATCTGTAGCACCTGCGCCTTTCATAATTTTTGCCCACATCCTGCGGGCAGCCCTGAACTTGGCGATTTCTTCAAAAAGGTCGTTGTGTGAATTGAAAAAGAAAGAGAGCCTTTTGCCAAAAACATTGATATCAAGACCTTTGTTTAATGCAGCCTGTACGTACGCCTTACCATTACTGAGCGTAAAAGCTATTTCCTGTACCGCTGTACTTCCCGCTTCGCGGATATGATAGCCTGAAATCGATATCGTATTCCATTTCGGAAGGTCCCTGCTGCACCATTCAAAAATATCGGTAATAATGCGCATCGAAGGCCTGGGCGGATAAATATAAGTGCCTCTTGCAGCATATTCTTTTAAAATATCATTTTGAATGGTTCCCCGGATTTGAGAGAGATCAGCACCTTGCTTTTTTGCAATTGCCACATAAAATGCAAGTAAAATAAACCCGGTTGCATTGATAGTCATTGATGTGGAAACATCCTTTAACGTAATATCTTTAAACAATGCTTCCATATCCTCAATGGAATCGATGGCTACCCCCACCTTGCCTACTTCGCCTTCCGATAACGCATGATCGCTGTCATAGCCAATCTGCGTTGGAAGGTCAAAAGCAACACTTAGGCCGCTTACCCCATGCGAAATAAGGTAGTGATACCGCTTGTTGCTTTCTTCGGCAGTGCTGAATCCCGCATACTGTCGCATAGTCCATAACCTGCCCCTGTACATGTCGCGCTGTACGCCACGGGTAAACGGGAATGTCCCCGGTTCCTCCCCAAATCTCTCCCCCCCTGGCCCACAGCTTTTATCAAGGTCATTATAATTGTAAACCTTTTTGATTTCTATGCCGCTGTCGGTGTATAGTGTATGTTCCTCTTTCATTTTTTTACCTGAGCATTAATTATTGAATATTGGGTCCTGAATATTTTAAAAGTTGAGCTAAAAACACACAATAATCAACACCGACACTCAATATTTAAGCTGAACACCTTTAAACACGGAGAACTTTACATAATTTTCTTAGCCTCAAAATTAAGGGCCTCCAGAACAATATTATGAAGGGACGCTTTTGGATTATTAATAAGGAAATCAATAATTTGTTTGTTAAGGTCCATCGCGGAAGCCTGGAAAGGCATAGTGGATGCGAGCTGGTTTACTACGTAAATATTCTGTTCTTTAAGATTATTGATAGCCCGCCATACTTCCGATGAAACATATACCTGCTGGCTGACGTTGTAATCGTATTCCTGCTTGATGGCATCAATGAGAGAGGACTGCATCTGGCGTGATGAAAGCCCCGTATTCGGGGTGCGTGACAATAAATTCTGAAGCGATATTCTTTCTGCCAGCAGCGTAAGCCTTTCATATGCCTGTAAACGAAGTTTTAAGGTCTCCGGGTTCATCCCGGTTCTTTCTTTGATGTCTTTTTTTATAGAAGTAAATTCTGTTATCATCCAAATGATAGCTAAAAATACAACACCAAGGAGTATAACCACTATCGTTTCAAATATTGACATTGTGATAATTTAATGTAAAAATAATCATTCTCAAAAGAAAGGATTGTAAATTTGCAAATGTATAAAGGCTGAATTGCCCGTGTAAAAACGCAATATCAGCGGAGATATTTTCATTTGAATAAATAATATTATGGAAATTTTACATAGAACACCTGTTAATTTTACCAAAGGTGC
Organism: Ginsengibacter sp.; assembly: GCA_040005125.1. Classification (GTDB taxonomy): domain Bacteria; phylum Bacteroidota; class Bacteroidia; order Chitinophagales; family Chitinophagaceae; genus Ginsengibacter. Next base: position 11,514 of record JBDTZL010000303.1, on the reverse strand, counting down.
TGTTACTGAAATCAAAAGATTGATGAACCGGGAAGGTTTTGACTTATCGAAAGCGCTGCGCGTAGGCGTGAAAGGTGGCGGGTGTTCAGGGATGTCGTATATTCTTGATTTTGAAACCAAATCCGATAATGATGAGTATTTTGAAATAGAGGGAATTCCCTGCATTATTAATCCAGCCCACAGCATTTATCTCCTGGATATGGAAGTTAACTGGGAAGGTGGGCTCAACTCAAGAGGATTTACATTTAAAAATCCCAATGCCAGTACTACCTGCGGCTGTGGAAGTTCATTTGGGGTTTAGTAATGCACAGAACCATAAAAATTATCAGCCTTTTCATTTTATCTGGCTTGCCTGGCAAGTTACTATTTGCCCAGGTGGTAATAAGACCATTTCCCCAGCATGTAAACTATAGTAACGGGGTTATCGGGCCAGGGCATGTTTCCAGGCAACAAATGGACGATAGTGTACGGTCTTTTTATAACAGCTGGAAAGAACGCTACATTAACGACGACGCCGGGGAGGGACAATATTATATCTGGGTTGAACACGCCGCGGGGAAAAAGCAGTGTGTCTCTGAGGGCCAGGGATATGGAATGATGATAGTCGCGTTAATGGCAGGATATGATACAGCGGCACAGCATATTTATGATGGCCTTTTCCATTATTATAAGCTACATCCAAGTAAAAACAGCCCTTTTCTTATGGCCTGGGCACAGACCTTTACCTTCAAAGATGTTGACAGAACCTCCGCAACTGATGGCGATATAGATATCGCCTATTCCCTATTACTCGCAGATGCACAATGGGGAAGTAAGGGAAGTATTAACTACCTGGAAGAAGCACTGTCGATGATCTCTGCTATAATGAAACAGGAAATAAATCGGGAAACTTTTTCTGTCTTGTTAAGCAATGCAGTAGAGCGGGATAGTAAAGATTATTTTGATATGCGGTCCTCCGATTTTATGCCGGCTCATTTTAAAGCATTCAAAAGTATTACAAAGGATAAAGCCTGGGATAAAGTGATCGATGCCAACTATAACCTTTTCAGCTTTATGCAAAATAAGTATAGCGAAGATGCCGGGCTTCTTCCTGATTTTATACAACATATCAACGGCAGGTCTGCTCCATCAGGGCCCCACTATCTTGAATCAAAGTACGATGGCTTTTATAATTATAATGCCTGTCGGGTTCCCTGGCGCATCGCCACTGATTTTATATTAACCGGCGACAAGAGGTCGCTGGGGATCGTTGAGAAAATAAACGCATGGATTAGGAAAACAACTCAAAACAATCCGGGTAATATTTCCGCGGGATATACCCTCGAAGGAAACGGTATTCGAACCCGGCATTTTGAAGCCATGAGTTTCATAGCCTCTTTTGCAGTATCGGCCATGGTGGATCCTAAAAATCAGGCATGGCTGAATAAATTATGGGACCATATCCTGAGTTTTGATCTGGATCAGTATGATTATTATGATAACACTATAAAGATGATAAGCATAATTATTATATCCGGGAATTATTGGGCTCCCTGATTATTAATTATTGATTATGATTATTGAGTGTTGATATTTTTAAGGCTAAAAAGAATATCAAGTATCAGGTACCCTCCCCTGGCTTAATGACTTTGTTCTAACGGGATTGAATAGCCGCAATCTTAATTTGCAAAAAATGTATCTCCATTCCGGAACGAGCTGTATATTCACAACAAAATAATTACATTGAAAGTTAAATCGGGTTGCCGGATTATCTAATCTTTGTGGAGTTATTAAATTATAACAGAAATGAAAAAATTTGTCCTGCTGGCGTTTACATTGGGAATTATATTCAACTCCTTAGCACAGTCCAGAGTAAAAAAAGCCCTTTTTATAATTGCAGATGGCATACCTGCCGATGTGATAGAAAAATTATCTCCTCCCACACTGGGAGCTATTGCAAAAAAAGGGGCTTTTCTGCATGCCTATGTGGGCGGGGAAAAAGGAGGGTATTCGCAAACGCCTACTATTTCTGCAGTAGGGTATAACAGCCTGCTTACGGGCACGTGGGTTAATAAACATAATGTTTGGGATAATGATATCGTTGCGCCCGATTATTCGTATTGGACTATTTTCCGCTTTTTTAAAAATCAATATCCGGCCAGGAAAATAGCCATTTTTTCAACATGGCTGGATAACCGTACAAAACTCGTGGGTGATGGATTGTCCCAAACAGGCTCCTTAAAAGTAGATGATCATTTTGACGGCATGGAACTGGATACGGTAAGATTTCCACATGATAAAGAGTCGGGGTATATACATTTAATTGATGAAGAAGTGGCCAGCCATGCTGCTGCTTCAATTCGCAAAGAAGCGCCCGATCTTTCCTGGGTATACCTGGAATACACAGATGATATGGGGCACCGCTATGGCACCGGTGAAAAATTTTATGCTGCGGTAAAAATGATGGACGACCAGGTCAAGCGCATATGGGAAGCCGTACAATACCGTGAACAAAATTTTAATGAGAACTGGGTGATCTATATTACAACCGATCATGGCAGGGATGCAAAAACAGGAAACAATCATGGCGGCCAATCGGAAAGGGAAAGAAATACCTGGATCGTTACAAATGCCAGCGATATTAACCCATGGTTCTTAAAGAATGCACCGGGTATCGTAGATATTATGCCTTCCATCGCATCACATTTAAATATCACCATACCACGGGAACGATTGATGGAAATTGATGGCGTGTCTTTAACGGGGAAACTAACTGCATCGGATCTTGCAGTATCATATGAAAACAAGACGCTGGTTGTAACCTGGAAAGCAGTTGATAAAACCGGGAATGCAAAAATATGGCTTGCAACTACCAATGAATTTAAAACAGGAGGCAGCGATCATTATCAATTGGTAAAAGAAATTCCTTTATCAAAAGAAAAAGAAATCATCGATGTGAGCAAAATGCCGGCATCTTCTTTTTATAAAATTGTGCTGGAAACACCCGGCAATTTTTTAAACCGCTGGGTGATTTTGAAATAATATGAGATGTAAAGTTAGGTATTCAATATTCGACGAATGATGTACGATATTGACAAAACCCAGCGCGTAAATTGGCGAGATCATATCTCAATAAATGATAGCGGGGAAGTGCTACCGGTGGATGGAGATTAACGGGGCGAAAAACTGTTCATACACATTCGTGCTATCCTTCGCTTCTGTAGGGACCGGAAGCTGATCAAGTTCAAATCTTTCCAGGATACGATTCACCATATTAATCATCAAATCTCTTTGAATATCGATTTCCAGCAACATATTGGTTCTTTTTGTGTGGTATTCCCCCTGTTGTTCCGGTGCATTGGCATTTATCGCCCTGTCCTGCTCTATAAGTAATGCGATAAGATTGCTCGCCGTTTTAAGTTTTACTGCCACGATATTCATTTCCGACCGAAGAACTTTATCCCTGATTTGAGCGATTGGGCGAATCCTCTTCCATTCGGTTCCCTGGTTGTCTTGAACGACCCCTGTCTTTATCGCTTTGAGCGTAAGGTTCACAACCCTTTCAGCGGGACCGGGGTCTGTTTGCCAAAGAAAGGGTCCACGGAATGCAGGCCGGTCGAACAGGCTAAAAAAATCCACGAAAAGTTCCTTGTCTTCTTTGTAAAAAAGCGGTGTACCTAGGTCCTTTGCAATTTTCCTTATCATTTTCATTAGTTTCTTATACCCTCTATGATCAGCAAACGCGCCCGATACGGGGAAGATGTTTATCCATTGCCAACGCGTTAGTTGCAAAGGAATATCGCATTCTTCCAGTTTCGCCGGTATAATGACCGGGGCTGGATGTTTATCTGCCCCTTTAAGAGCAACTTTTATTTCCTCTTGCACATAACCTGTCTTTTTAATTGACCCTTGTGAGAGGCATATGAGAATTACATGACTGGAATTAAGGGCTTCTTTTATCTCGTGATCCCAATCCTGCCCCGGAAGGAGCCTTTCTTCATCAAACCAAGCTGCACCCAGGCCATCTTCTATTAATTGAGCATAGAGCGCATCAACACGCAATTTATCTTCGGAGGCGTAACAAATAAACACCTTCAAAAAACCAAACCCTGTTTTCGATTCAAACATAATATCTTGTTTTTATGTGCCGTCGGATGAAGTCGGCCCTGAACAGTAATTCATCCGGACGTGTAACTTTCAACTGTATTACCTGATATATGTAAACATCTTTTGCAATACAAAGATAAACTCGTTCTTAATCCCATTAAAAAGAGCCGGCAATTTAATTTACCGGCTCTTTCAAAATTTAAAAAATTCAGATTTTATTTCGTTTTAGCCAATTTGACTTTTGCTGCTGCGGCTTTCTTTACATTTTCAGTTGCAAGATCCGCGGCGCCCAATGGCTTGTTTTTTGCAAAATCAACCAATATTGGTGCAGCCACAAAAATAGATGAATACGTACCTGTAATAACACCTATCAACATTGCGAAAGAAAATCCTCTTGTTACCTCACCGCCAAAAATAAATAATATAAGCAATGTTATAAATACGGTAACCGATGTCATGATAGTGCGGCTTAAAGTATCATTCACAGCCCTGTTAATTATGGTAGTCTTATCAGCACCCTTCATATTGTGGCTGTATTCACGTATCCTGTCAAATACAATTACAGTATCGTTCATCGAGAAACCAATTACGGTAAGAATTGCGGCAATAAAATGCTGGTCAATTTCCAGCGGGAAGGGAACTATGTTTTTGAAAAAAGAGAAGACTGCGAGGGCTACAAATACGTCATGAAGCAATGAAATGATGGTTCCCATAGAATATCTCCAGTCGCGGAAACGGATAAAAATGTACAAAATAATAGCGATCAATGCAAAGATGGTGGCCTTTATGGCACCGTTCCGGAGGTCTTTCGAAATGACAGGTTGTACAACCTCTGAACCCTGGATATTATTTTTTACAAATTGCTCATACGTAAGCGAAGGGGGCAGTTGAGATTTTAATCCCTGGAACAGGTGAGTTAATACAGCACTATCCGCATTTTCTTCACCTATCCTATAGGAGGTAGTAATATTTAAATGCCTGTTGTCATTAACAGTTTTTATTTCCGGGTAATCTCCTGCAAATGCATCCCGCAAGCTGTTAAAAACGTCGTCATGTTTTACCTCTTTGCTAAATTCTACTGTATAGCTCCTTCCCCCTTTAAATTCAACACCTTCTTTAAATCCATTAAAAAAAGATCCTACCCCAAGAATCAGAACAACAACCGAAATTCCATAAGCATATTTCCTGTACTCAATAAATTTAAAGCTGGCATGTTTGAAGATCTTTTTTGAGAAGCCGGTAAAATATTGAAAATGTCTTTTCTTATTTGTCCATACATCAGTAACAAGCCTCGATAATAATATACCGCAAAAAAGAGATAATGAAATACCCAGCATTTGAGTAGTTGCAAAACCTCTCACCGGCCCCAAACCAAAATAGAAAAGGATGGCAGCAGTTAAAAACGTGGTTACGTGAGCATCAATGACCGGCGCCAGCGATCTCGTATAACCATCGTTAACCGCCTGTTGATAATTTTTACCACGAGTAAGCTCTTCTTTTATCCTTTCAAAAATAATTACGTTGGTATCCACCGCCATCCCAATGGTTAGCACGAGACCGGCAATACCGGCAGCTGTAAGTGAAGCTCCCAATGCACTCAAAACCCCAATGGTAAATAATAAGTTTAAGATCAACGAAATATTAGCAACCCAACCTGCGGTATTATAATAAATAAGCATTAAGATAAAAATTACTACGAAAGAGATTGCAAATGCCATAGCACCGCCACGTACTGCTTCCCTGCCAAGGGTTGGGCCCACAATTTGTTCCGAAACTATTTTTGCAGGAGCATCTATTTTACCGATTTTTAAAATGTTGGCAAGATCCTGCGCTTCTTCAACACTAAAGTTGCCACTTATCTCGGAGTTTCCTCCTTCAATGGCACCAATCACATTAGGAGCGCTGTAAACAATATCATCAAGCACGATCGCAATAGGCTTGTTCACATTATCCGCTGTCATTTTTGCCCAGGTGCGGCTCCCCGTTGGAGTCATTTGCATTTTAATTGCAGGCCTTCCGTGCTCATCATAATCTGCTCTTGAATCTTCAACGCCTTCGCCTTCAAGCTTTGCTTTCTCAACGCCGGGTACGGTTTTAACTGCATATAACTGAAAATATTTCCGGTTGGTCTTTTCATCTTTTTCCTGGAGGCCGTATAAAAATTTAAGATTGGATGGGAAATTGTTTTTTACAATGTCGAGATTGAGATATTCATTTGCTTTTGAAGTATCCTTCAATTCAATATTCGCAATAGCGGCAATATATTGCGGCTTTCCGCTTTTGTCCTGCTGCGGGCCAATAAAATGAATCACGTTAGCAAGGGGATGAGCATTGGCAAGGAGTTTTGCAGAATCAATTTTATTTTTTGCGCTATCAGTTCCTGTTTTGGTTGAATCAGTTGTAACTCCGCTTATATATTGCGAAAGGGCTTTATCCGCATCCTCAATATTTTTGCTGATCTCACTAATGTTATATACTTCCCAAAACTGAAGATGCGCAGATGCCTGTAACAATTTTCTTACCCTCTCAGCATCCTGAACGCCCGGAAGCTCCACGGTAATAATTCCTTTACTTTCCTCAAGATTATGATTTGCCTGGGCAACTCCAAACCCGTCAACTCGGGTTGATAATATTTTATAAGTTTGGTTAATCGCCCCGGTTGCAATGGTTCTTAACTGATCAAGAACCTGGTTGTCATTATCATTAATTTTAATTGTTTTTCCTGCTCCTGCAAATAGCGACGCAAGATTTGCGGAAGGGTTTTGCCTCTTAAACACCTGGCCGAATAAAGTGATATAGTCAAGGTCGCTCTTTACTTTTTCAACATTGGTCGTATTTAAAGCGTTTACGAGTTGCGGATCTTTCGCATTGTTGCTTAATGACTTGATAACTCCTTCAAGGCTTACATTTAATGTAACACTCATCCCACCCTGCAGATCAAGGCCAAGACTGAGCTCATTTTCTTTACATTTCTGGTAAGTGGTTCCAAGCAGGGGATATATTTTCACATCTCTTGTGCTATCGAGCAAACGGCTAAACTGTGTTTTTACAAGATTATCTTTGTCATCCCCTGTAATATTGGGGTGGGCTATTTTCACCATTCTCTCAGCTTTCTGTTTCATAGTTTTCTCATAGCTGTTAACAACCCAGGTAAATGAGAGCTGGTAAACAGAGATCAGAATAAGCGTAATGGCAAAAAACCACACCAAACCTTTCAGTTTCATATCTTAATTTTTAGAAGTTTGCAAAGATACGGTTTTGAAGTTAAAACGGCCATCATTTTACGGTTGGTCAAAGTGGTTTTTAAAGTATTAAACCCATTTTTTACAGTCGTATTCAATTTGTCGACGGTTGGTTGGACACCAACCGGGGCGGCCCCCCGTGGGCGGTGCCCCACCAACCACAATCAGCGCTGCTATGCAACAATTTAAAATACACCCTTTTTTACGATCTGAATTTCTATATTTTTGAAATAATATTCCGGTATGAAAATAAAATACATGCTGATTACTTACCTGGCCGTTTTAAATGCATGTGCCCCTTCAAAAAAGATGCCGGCGGTAATTTCACGAAAACCAATTGATACAGTGGCGACTAAAATTGCTACAGTGGCAACTAAAATAAATATAAGAGAAGAAACCGACCGGGCTAAAACAGATTCATTTCTCATTGAGTTATTAGAGCAATACCCTCAATATTTTGACAGCCTTTTAAAAAACAGGAAGGAACGCAATGTACAAATAATATATACTGAAATAAACAGGGATCAGCATAACAGTCCAAAATTTACGGATTATTATTTCAATGTAGATACCTCGAAATATTTCTATCCCGCTTCTACTGTAAAACTTCCAATTGCATTGCTTGCTTTACAAAAGCTTCATGAGCTTAGTAATACCGGTATCACCAAAAGTACTGCGATGATCACTGAAGCTGCCTGGAGCGGGCAGGCGGGGACTTATAATGATCCCCAAACTCCGGATGGCAGGCCGGCTATAGAAAGTTATATCAAAAGAATTTTTTTAGTAAGTGATAATGAAGCTTTCAACAGGCTCTATGAATTTTTGGGGCAACAATATATAAATGAACAGCTTCACAGGAAAGGGTATCCCGATGTGCAGATCCTTCACCGTTTGGACATTTTTTTAACCGAAGATGAAAACAGGCACACTAACCCGGTGAAGTTCCTGGACGATAATAACAATATTGTATATAGTCAACCTTTGATGTTCAACAAACTTAGCTATCCCGAAAGACACGATACTCTTGGAAAAGCGTATTACAGTGAAGGTAAACTTATCAATACACCAATGAATTTTTCAAAGAAAAACCGGGTAAGCCTCGAAGACCTTCACCGGATATTGCGAAGTGTAATTTTTCCGGATAATGTACCGGAAAAACAAAGGTTTGATCTTACGGACAGCGATTATGCATTCTTACATCATTATATGTCGCAGTTTCCAGGAGAAACTATGTATCCTTCCTATGATTCAGTCAATTATCCCGATGCTTATGCAAAATTTTTGTTGTATGGCTCCCAAAAAGAACCACTCCCAAAAAACCTAAGGATTTTTAATAAGGTAGGGGATGCTTACGGGCAGCTGATTGATGTAGCCTACGTCGCAGATTTTGATAAAAACATTGAATTCTTTTTATCGGCCGCCGTCAATTGCGATACAGATGGAATTCTAAATGATGATAAATATGCTTATGATTCCATCGGGCTTCCTTTCATGAAAAATCTTGGGGAGGTAATCTATCAATATGAATTAAAAAGAAAAAGATCGTATCAGCCTGACCTTTCTTCCTTTAAAATAACCTACGATAAATAACGATTTTGTTCTGAAAAACTTCTATCTCTTATTTTTGCAATCTATCAAAATAAAAAACATGCAACTTTCGTCAAACTTATTAAGATTTAATGAACCTGAAACATTGAAAATGGCAAAGCTTGGGCGTGAATTAAGGGCGCGGGGAATCGACGTTGTGGATTTAAGTCTCGGCGAACCCGACTTTGACACACCCCAGCATATAAAGGATGCTGCAAAAAAAGCTATCGATGACAACTGGAGCCACTATACTCCTGTAGCAGGGTATCTTGACTTAAGAGAATCCATTTGCCGGAAACTGGAACGGGATAACGGTCTTGTTTACACGCCGCAGCAGATTATAGTAAGTACAGGTGCAAAGCAAAGCATAGCGAATGTTGTATTAAGCGTTGTCAATGATGATGATGAAGTTATCATACCTACGCCGTACTGGGTCTCTTATTCAGAAATTGCAAAATTTGCCAGGGCAAAAGTTGTGTTTGTCAATACCACTGCTGAAACCGGTTTTAAATTAACTGCCGCCCGGCTTGAGGCAGCCATTACTGATAAAACAAAGCTGTTCATTTTTTCTTCTCCATGCAACCCTACCGGTGCCGTGTACACGAAAAATGAGCTGGAAGAACTTGCGAAAATATTTCAAAAACATCCCGGAATTTTTATCATAAGCGACGAGATATATGAATACATAAATTTTGCTCATGATAAGGGAGGTGGCCACCAAAGCATTGCGCAATTCGATTATTTGAAAGACCGTGTTATCGTAGTAAATGGATTGAGCAAAGGTTTTGCAATGACGGGCTGGAGATTGGGCTACATTGCCACAACGATCGGGATTGCAAAAGCCTGTGAGAAAATACAGGGACAGTTTACCAGCGGTACAAATTCTATTGCACAAAGAGCGGCAATAACGGCGCTCGATTCTCCCCTTACTGACAGTTATGAAATGGTGAAACAATTTAAAGAACGCAAGCAGCATGTAATGGAATTACTGAAAGAGCTTCCTGCATTAAAATGCACCGAGCCTGACGGCGCTTTTTATATATTTCCTGAAGTAAAAAGCTATTTTGGAAAGAAAGCCGGAGATGAAATAATCAATAATGCCAGTGATCTCTGCATGTATCTCTTAAATGTGTCGCATGTATCGACTGTAACCGGCGACGCTTTTGGTGAACCGGATTGCATAAGGATTTCATTTGCGAATAACATGAAAAATATTGAGGAAGGATTTAAAAGAATTAAGAAGGGGCTAAGTTTAATTGGCTAATGTGCTGATTAGCCAATTAGCTAATGTGTAACGCTGTGAAAGCCGATGAATTGTTGAAATGTGAATTAGCTAACCTGGTGATGTGCAATGTTATTACGTAACGAAAAACTCATAAACTATTAAACTGTAGAATTAGCTAATTGGCACATTAGCTAATTAGCAAGAATTTTTCATGTAACGCAAGCACCTGCGGAATAAGCATTTCGTGCTCGTCATTGACTATAACGTAGTCGCATAGTTGCAGTTTCAGATCTTCGTCCATTTGTTTATCCATCCTGGCCTTAACTTCATAAGCAGAAAAATTATCCCGGGCCATAGTTCTTTGTATTCTTAGAGCGGCCGGTGATTTCACGCCTATCACATAATCAAGATTTTTGTTGGAGCCACTTTCAAATATCAATGCAGCTTCTTTAATTATATAAGGCGCTTCCTGCATTTGTATCCATTCTGCAGCATCTTTGATGGTTGCAGGATGTACCAATGAATTAAGAAGCGCTATCTTTTTATCATTATTAAAAACCTGTCCCGCTAAATAATCACGATTAAGATTCCCGTTAGTGTAGGCCTCATTTCCAAATGCGCCGATAATGGAAGCTTTTAGCCCCTCACTCTCAATCATTAGTTTTTTTGCTGCCCTATCGGCAAAATAAACAGGGATGCCGAGCACTTCAAAAATTTGCGCCACAGTGCTTTTACCACTGCCAATACCGCCGGTAAGTCCGATTTTCAACATGGGATTAATTCAATGTACGATGTTTGATGCTCAATGTCATTCAACGTACGATGTTTGATGTACGGCGTATGATGTTATGCAACGCGCAATGTTGATCTATGTACGTTGCAAGGTTTCATGGCTTTACATCGTACATCTAACATCGTACATCGTACATTGTATTACGTCGTACATTACTTAATGGCTGCTACCGGCTTATTAATGTTAGCCGTCCATTCCATACTGATCGCGCTTTTCTCAATTTTAATGTAGCTACCGGGACTGATTTCAAGCATCATGGTTGTTCCATCATCATTTACTTTGTTAACAGTTCCATGTATACCTGCAATTGTTACAATTTTATCGCCTTTCTGCAGATTTGTAAGAAATTGTTTTTGCTGCTTCGCTTTTTTTGCCTGCGGCCTTATCATAAACATCCAGAATACCAGAATCATCAGGCCTAAAAATACAAACTGAAAACCTCCACCACCTGAACCACCTTGTCCTAACATTAAAAAAACCATAGCTAAATTCATATTATTTGTTTGTTTTTGTTTCTTGATACTTGTTTCCTGATACTTGTTTCCTGATACTTGTTTCCTGATACTTGTTGCCTGATATTT
>JBDTZL010000239.1:0-15127 GCA_040005125.1 Ginsengibacter sp. | reverse complement strand
ATCTGCTGAATTGCGAAATATAAGAGTATCGCCTTTTTTACCCATTCATTTACCTCCCAGCCGTCTCCTACGGGCATGGCCGCACGTAGTTTTCCTTCATCAACTTTTTTGATAACTTTTTTTACAGCATCGATGTAAGTTTCATTTTTTAAAAGTCCGCGATTTTCCCATGCTTCCTGGATGATTTTTTCCGGTTTCGTCATTGCCTGTTTTTTTGCAAATATAATTACTCAACGAAAGCTTTCTTCAAATAAAAGACAAACTACCTTTTTTGTTAACTCGTGGAGTACTGAGAAATACTTTAGAAATACTTTAATTATTTTTGACATTGATAAATTTTTTCAGCAAAACTATTTTATACATGCAGTATCATTTATTTTTAGAAACTAACCCATGAAAATAAGCGGATTTACATTTACTAAAAATGCAACTAAACTTTATTATCCGGTTAAAGCTTCTATAGAATGTCTGCTTCCATTGGTTGATGAATTTGTTGTGGTATTAGGCGACAGTGATATAGATGATGATACGGAGAAGGAAATCAGGAGTATTCCATCTGACAAAATTAAAATTATCCGCACAGTCTGGGATTTGGAAAAGTATCCTAACGGGCAGGAATATGCGCACCAGACTGATATTGCAAGAGACGCGTGCACAGGCGACTGGCTGTTTTACATTCAAAGTGATGAAGTGGTGCATGAGAAATATATACCATTAATTAAAGAAAATTGTGAAAAATATTTGAATGATACCGGGGTGGAAGGATTCCTCTTCAAGTATCAGCATTTTTGGGGTGATTATGATCACTATGTACTCTCACATGCATGGTATCCCAGGGAAATAAGAATCATCAGGAATGATGCTGAAATACACTCCTGGCGGGATGCACAATCCTTTAGAAGAATGCCTGAATTTGACGGGGTGGATTATTATAAAAAAGACAACACATTTAAATTAAGCGTGGTGGAGTTAGATGCTTATATTTTTCATTATGGTTTTGTAAGGCCTCCGAACTTAATGCAGATGAAAAGAAAAAATCATAATACGAACTATGCGGGACAGGTTTCTACCGATCAAATGTTTAAAAATGAAGGAGACCTATTTGATTATGGAGACTTAAGTAAAATAAAAAAGTACAAGGGAACACATCCGATGGTAATGGAAAATTTTATTAAAAAGTTTAACTGGAAGCATCAGCTTCGTTATACATCAAATCCTGGAAAAACAAAATTACAAAAGCATGAAACACTCAAATACAGCCTCCTCACACTAATAGAGCAAACTTTTTTAAATGGAAGATTGCTTTTCGGATTTCGAAATTACAACCGCGTAAAAAGATAAAAAAGGCCCGGAGCCATTCGATAATTTTAATGCGCTTTTTTTACAATCCCAAAATCGGTCCACACCTTTCGTTTCTCCTTTGTTTCTTTTCTGATGGCAGCATTATTATCAAGATCTGTCTGATTTACATAATTTCTTGAATGGTCAAGATGAAGGCAAATTGCACTATATCTTATTTGTTTACCTTTTGCTCCATTATTCATTAGCCGCTCCCCAAATTCCCTGTCCTCAGAGCCATATCGCATTCGCTCGTCAAAGCCATTTACAGCCATAATATCCTTTTTCCAGGCCGAAGAATTATGGCCATTCCATGAATCATTTGTTGGAGTAATGGCATTCATTAATTTTGCAGGAAGACCATTGAGAAATAATTTTGAATTTTTAAATGAGGCCTTTAATCCATTTTTTTTTAACCAGCTAATATCAAAACTCCTACCGGAAGCAATATCATTTTCAGTTATAATTTCTGAAATAAATATAGGAAGTTTAAAATATCCTCCTGATAAATAATAGCCATTTTTTCTTTTTGTAAAATGCACTTTTAAAAAATCAGCTCTTGGAATGCAATCTCCATCGGAAAAAACAAGATAATCAGATTCAGTAGCTACTATAGCTTTATTCAAAATTTCGCATTTACGAAAACCTCTGTCGTTCTGCCAGATATGCTTAATATTAAACCCAATTTTTTGTTGTATTCTTTTAATTACATCTGAAGTTTCAGAAGTTGAACCATCATCGGCAACTATCACTTCAAAATTTTTGAATTCCTGGTATTGATAACCCCATAAAACTTTTTCAAGCCAAAGTGGAGAATTATAGGTAGTGAAAATTACTGATAGCTTCATAACATCAACCTGTTTTTTTGCCAAAAGTAAGGAGATAAAACTTTATGTTCCTTTACATTTGCAAATAATTATTTACTCTTTACAATAATTTCATGGCTAAAATATTTTCTATAATTGTAACCTACAATGGAGCGCCCTGGATAAATAATTGTTTGGATCATTTATTTAATAGTGATATTCAAACCGAAGTTATAGTAATAGATAATGGCTCTACTGATAATACCCTGGAATTGATGGGTCCTTATCATAACATACACCTTATAAAAAACAAAGAAAATACAGGTTTTGGACAAGCCAATAACCTGGGAATTGACTTTGCAATGAAGAAAGGAGCAGATTTCATTTTTTTATTGAACCAGGATGCTTACGTTTTTAGCAATACCGTCTCTAAATTAACTGAAGCATTAATAAAAAACCCTGATTTTGGGTTACTAAGCCCACTTCAACTTGAAGTGACAGGTAAAGAAATTGAACCCATTTTTAAAAATTTTTTAAGAAGAAATTTTTCTGAGAAAATGGTGGAAGAAATGTTATCAGGCGCGAATGATTTTCCACTTGAAAAGCCATACTCCATGCGTTTTGTAAATGCGGCAGCCTGGATGATTTCAAAGAAATGCATTAATAAAACCGGATTATTCCATCCTTTCTTTTTTCATTATGGAGAAGACAATAATTATGCTTCCAGAGTTCAATATCATGGAATGAAAATTGGCGTATTACCGGCTGCTCATGTAATTCATGATTGCAGAATTGAAATAACAGACAGCTATAGTTTATTAATAAGAAAACTCAAAAACGTACCCCTATATACGCTGCTTGATTTAAGAAAGCCATTGCCACTTGCCTATCTTCTTGGATATTTAAAATGGCGACGAATAGTAAAAAAAATATTAAAATTTAATACGGCGGGGTCACAGAAAATTATTGATGAACAGAAAAAATGGTTTACATCAAATTTGCCGGAAGCAATCCATATCAGAAAAGAGACTAAAAAACATGCAGATAATTGGTAGTTAAATTGAATAAATGCAACTGAGCAATTTTGAAAATGACAGAATTAGCAGCTTAAAGACTTTAAAGTCCGGTGGAATAATTTTATACCCAACTGATACCATCTGGGGTATTGGTTGTGATGCAACAAATGCAAATGCAGTAAGAAAAATTTATCTTCTTAAAAAAAGAGAAGAAAAAAAATCAATGATTATTTTACTGGCTGAAAAAAATGAGATCAAAAATTATGTTTTGCATCCATCAGAAAAAATTATTGATTTTCTTTCGGAACAAAAAAAACCAACAACGGCGATTTTTAATAATGCAATCAATTTACCCGGAGAACTTATTAATGAAGATGGAAGCATTGCGGTACGAATTGTAAAAGATGATTTTTGTCAAATGCTGATAAGACAATTGAACGCTCCTTTACTTTCAACATCAGCAAATATTTCAGGAGAGCACCATCCTGAAATCTTTAATGAAATTAACGAGGTAATAAAAAACGGTGTTGATTATGTGGTTCAATACCGTCAAAATGAAATGGGAGAACACCAGCCATCATCTATTGTAAGATTAAATGGCCTTGGTGAAATTGAAAAAATCAGGTAATTATATTTATAAGGCAATGCCTACACCAAGCTGAATTGCTGATGTTTTCCAGGTATCGCTATTGGTTTTAAGATTATTAATGTTAAGTGTACCGCCTACAAATCTTCCATAAATACGAAACCTCAGTAAGTTTAACTGGATACCGCCTACTACAGAGAAATCGCCCGATTTGAAAGCATTTCCTCCATTCGTTAACAGGTCTTCCTGTTGGTCAATCAAAACTCCAAACTGTGGGCCTGCCTGGAGTGTAATAAATTTATTAAGATTATAATTCAACATTATGGGAATACTTAAATAATGAAGCTTTATATTATTAATGTGGTTAAATGCCGTGACATCACTGAAGTGGCTTGATGTATCGGTATTCACCTGGTTGAATACCACTTCCGGTTGAATAGCGAATTTACTTCCCAGGCCAATAGTTGCAAAAGCGCCAATATGATACCCGAGGTTGTATTCATCTTTAAAAGATTGCCCGGATATTTTACCAAGGTTAGCACCGCCCTTGATCCCTAATTTAAAAGACTGGGAAAAAACGGACGAGCCAATAAATAATAACAATGCAAGCGGGAGGAATTTAGTTTTCATAAAAATGATTTTTAATTTATTTTAAAGATATTATTTTCATTTAGGCGGTTGCATTCTATATTAAAAAGTTATACCAATATTAACATTAAAGATTTGAGTGAATCGTGTGTCATTTGTTTTTGGCAAATAATAATCAAGATAGAGTTCGGGTTCCACATAAAATATTCCAATGGAATAATTGAGGTCCAGGTCAAGGCCGATTGACTGGGCTTCGTATTTAGCATTGTTGCTTTCCTGGGATTGAAAATGCCTGATCCTTTTCGAAAGCTTTTTTGTAAAAGAATTATAATTGGCGATAGTGCTTCTATGGCTTACATGAAAAGTATTTATTCCCGTAATAAAAGAGAACTGCGGAACAAAAATAACTCCGTCCTTCCCTGAAAAAATCTTATAAAATATAAATGAATGTTCGAGAGTTCCCGCAACAGAAAAAGAAGAAATCCTGGCAGTAATCGAATCAATATATTTTATATGAACCCGCTGGTTCGCAACACGGACGATGGTGTCAATGTTAATGATTTCATGATAAGTACCTGAGGAATATCCTGCAGAAATGCCCGGCTGAAGCCATGGCTTTTTAAAAACAAAGCTGCCATAAAATTCGTTTTGGATAGGAGAAGTATGAGGACTGTAAATGTCTTTTTCAAAATAATGTGTATAAGACAATGACGCCCTCGCAATTTTTCCTTTTGTATAGTTATAAAATGGGGACACTGAATATTGATAAAAGTCTGTTTTATTGTTTTCATTGAGCAAAAAGCCGGTGGCAGAAATTCCAAGCCCGCTTTTATGGTAATATGCAACCGTTGGGCTGATAACAAGCGGGTTGTTACTTTGCAAAGATTCAATGGCGTTGTTCTGGCTGCTGTACAACTTGTTGCCGGCTCCAATATTAATCCTGAAATAACTTGTGGGTTTGTTATAGCTGTTAAACATTTTCAGCGCCTCGTCATTTTGTAACAGGGAATCCATTATTTGTTTATCGTTAGGATTTGTTTGCCCAAAAGACCTTGAAAAAAACAATATAACCGTAAGGAAAAAAAATAAAAGTGTCCGCATATAAGCTAGTTAAAATAAAAGCCAATTCAAGTTATAGGAAATTACGGAATTTTTTTTCCAATAGTTTGTCAAAAATAGACCTCATGGGTAGAAATAAGTTTAATCTGTGTGTAATAACCCTGGCATCCAATCCAGTATTTCATATACTTATGATGACAGGATGGCGGGCGGCTTGCTGCTTTTTAAATATAAAAAGTGTTTAAGAGTTAATCAGGATCCATTTTTTTGCCATATGAACGTGTTGGGCGCGCGGGTTTCACATAGTATGTCCATGCATATATTTCATTGCATCATTTGTATATGTGCTTCAAACCAAAGCACTACCGGCAACCGTGCAATTAAATACTATCCGCCTAATAACCTACCTTTGCGCCTGAAATAAAAATAACTTAATGAATGCATTTGAAGGCCTCGGGTTAAATGAAAACCTTGTGAAGGCAGTTACTGACCTTGGATTTGATATACCTACACCTATACAGCTAAAGGCTATTCCTGTTTTATTATCCGGCACAACCGATTTCGTTGGCCTTGCCCAAACCGGCACCGGTAAAACTGCAGCATTTGGGCTTCCGTTATTACAATTGGTTGATGCCGCAAACAAATATCCACAGGCACTAATAGTATGCCCCACACGTGAACTGTGTCTGCAGATATGTAATGACTTACAGGAGTATAAAAAATATTGCCGGAATATTATTGCAGAACCCGTGTATGGCGGCGCGTCTATTGTAATGCAGATCCGGGCATTGAAGAAAGGAGTTCATATTGTTGTCGCTACTCCCGGCCGCCTTATTGATATGATCGAGAGAAAAGCTATTGATCTGCAAAAAGTAAAATATATGGTACTTGATGAGGCAGATGAAATGTTGAATATGGGATTCAGGGATGATATTGATTTTGTTTTGAAAAATACCGTTAACCGTGAGAGCACGTGGATGTTCAGCGCTACGATGCCTGCAGCAGTAAAAGCTATTTCCAAAAACTTTATGGATAACCCACAGGAAGTAACAGTGGGCAAAAAAAATACTGCCAATGTAAATATCGACCACCAGTATTTTATTACACCGGCGCAGTCGCGTTATGAAACGCTTAAGAGGCTGGTAGATTTTAACCCCGGGATGTATGGAATTATTTTTACCCGTACTAAGGCAGACGCACAGGATGTTACCGAGAGACTTGTAAAAGAAGGTTATGATATTGAAGCATTGCATGGAGACCTTACACAACAGCAGCGCGATAAGGTAATGCAGCGCTTTCGCCAGAAGAGCATCCAGATCTTAATTGCGACCGATGTGGCGGCAAGAGGTATTGATGTGGAAGGGATCACCCATGTAATTAATTTTGAATTACCCGATGATATCGAGGTGTACACACATAGAAGCGGGCGTACTGCCCGTGCAGGAAAAAGCGGGATTTGCATTTCTATTTGCCATAGCAGGGAATCGTTTAAAATACGGCAGCTCGAAAAAATGACCAATGCACAGTTTCACCGGCTCGATATACCCAGTGGAAAAGATGTATGCCGCAAACAGTTTTTTTATTTTATGGACAAGCTTATGGAAGCGGATACTTCGCATGGTGAATATGAAACTTACATGCCCGACCTTCAAAAGAAATTTGCCGATGTAAGTAAAGAGGAAGTTTTAAAAAGAGTGGCCGCTCTTGAGTTTGATCATTTTTTAAAATATTATGAGAATGCTGATGACCTGAATGGAAGAACCGATTCCAGGGAAAGGCGTTTTGAAAATAATAATAACCGCGATCAAAGTATAAGAAGAGAAAGACCTGTTTTCCAAAGAGACAACGGATTTACCAGGCTATTTGTAAACCTTGGTATAAAAGACGGATTTTACAAAGCCAGTTTTTTGCAATTTATTCTTGATGAAAGTAACCTTAAGAAAGAAGTGCTGGGGAAAATTGATCTTCGTGACATGAACTCATGGGTTGAAGTAGATAAATCCGTTGCGGCGAAAATGATCAAAAGTATAGATGGTAAAAATTATAAAGGACGCCAGATAAGGATGAATGAGGCTGACGGGGGATTTCAAAAACCTTCACCCCAGGGTAGAAAAAGGATACACATATCTGAAAGCAGGTAATTCAGCAACTATGTGCTAATTGCTTTATGCTTCTTTAAAGACACAACTTTATATTCCCGGATTTATTCGTCAGCATATTTGACTTATATGAATTGAGATGTAAAATCTATGATCCTCCTGTTCCTGTATGGTGAAACGTTTTGAATGAAATGCTTTTTATATAAATACCCGGGATGATTTTAAATTATGAAACAATCGATTGTGGAACCACACAGTCACTGTCACAAAGGAATACACATAGAAGATATTTTTGAGTAATATGCATTTTCTGTGTGGATCTCTGATTCTCCTATGTTCCTCCTGTGGTGAAATAAAAAAGAATTGAACTTGATAATTGCGGACAGGTTTTATTTGTCCGGGAACTATAACTTTACTTCGTAAACTAATTATCTTTTTTAAATATTTTATGCATGAAAAATATGATCACTTCAGTTATAGGTATCTTTTTTTTATTGGTGTCTCCTGCCCTTTTGTATTCCCAGGCAGGTGCAGATTCTTTGCTGAATTTTATACAACAAAATAAATCAAGGTCATCGCTTTTCCTTAAAAGAAATGATACGGTAATTGCCGCACTTAATGAAAACAAATTAATGCCGCTTGCAAGTACTGTAAAAATTATTGTGGCAATAGAATTTGCTAACCAGGCAGCTCATGGTATTTTTAGCAAAAATAAAAAGGTTACGCTCAGCGAACTGGGCAAATACTATTTACCAAATACTGATGGGGATGCACATCCCGGCTGGGTAAATTATGAAAGAAACCTGGGTAATGTTATTAATGACAGCGTAAAACTTATTGATGTTGCAAAAGGAATGATCATGTTCAGCAGTAATGCAAATACTGAATACCTGATGGATATGCTTGGACCGAATAATGTTCAGAATAACATACGGCTTTTAAACCTTAAACAGCATACTGCAATCTATCCTCTTGTGGCTTCTTTATTTATTTATCAGAATCCAAAAAAAGCAGGTAGTGATAAAATCCTAAGAGAAATCAAAAAAATGAGCGATGAAGATTATGCCAGGGCAGCATTTTTTATCCACAACGAGTTGAAAAATGACAGTACTTATAAGAAAAAATTCCGCCAGGAAGACCTTACGTTGCAAATGCAGAAAGAATGGAGCGACAGGCTGCCTGCTTCAACAACAAAAGAATATGTTCAGTTATGCAGCATTCTCAACAACCGAAAATATTTTGATGAAAATACTTATGAGATCCTTGCTGGAGTGCTGGAGACCTTAATGGAAAACCCGGCAAACAAGGCCTGGCTGTTACATGCAGGTATGAAAGGTGGAGCAACAATTTTTGTACTTACGAAGGCTTTGTATGCAACCCTCAAAAATGGAACTAAAATTGAGATGGCTTACTTCTTTAACGACCTTACCGGCGAAGAAAATCGCCGCCTGCAACGGTGGATGAATGATTTTGAATTACAGGTGCTTTCCAGCGATAATTTCAGGAAGAAAATTGTTTTATGAAAAAAGTCAATGGTAAAGGGTGAATGGTGAATAGGCAAGGATCAATGGGGAGTGGGCAATTAAACAACAACATCGTATATCACACATAACTATCACCCCACTCCTTCGCTGATCTTCGACCGGGTTAGTGCAATGGGCTTCACCCATTGTTGGTGTATTTCGCCCTTTCAGGGCTGCCGGATTAATCACCATACATCGCATGTCACACATACATCGTACATCACACATCACACATCGTACTTCACACATCGTACATTGTACATTGGCCTCATCACTCATATCTTCCCATACTCTTTATAATAAGCCATAAGCATTGCAATTACTTCGTTATAACTGCGAAGCCCTTTGGGTTGTTGATTGGCCTGTAAATATTTTCCATACATCCAGCTTATCCAGGGCTCAATAAGGCTTTGGTATTGCTCATTGAATCGTCTCCATTCCAGCAGGTCTGCCTTCACTGCGGGACTCAATTGTATTACTGCATTTTTAGAAGCGGACGAGTCAAAATAAAATACTTCATGATTTGCATACACAAAAAGATCAAGGTATGCCGAATACTGAAATAAAGTATCGTGAGAATTCACAGCAGCAAGATATCCTGAAAAATTTGCTTCATCTTCTTTTGCATATCCAAGCTGGTGTCCCATTTCATGGAGGGTAATGTATGGAAGTAAAAATTTTGGAACTGTAGCGTTTACCTGGGCTTCACCCGTAAACGGATTATAATAACCGGTAAATCCTAAATAATTTCCAAGCCATCCATAAAGAGATGATTTTACCGAAACACTTTTGTACTTAATGAAAGGGAACTTTTTTTCTGCAACATCATAACATTCTTTTGCCCGTTTAAATAAATTCTTTTTATCGGGATAAATTACATTTTGAGAAATAAGTACTTTTTTCGTTTCATTTACTTTTTGCAATAACAATTCCTGCATGAGTATAAGATTGGCCGTATCATAAACAACTCCTTTTAAATGTAATTGCCAGGCAATTCCCTTACGGTTATAATTTAATCCCCAGAAGATGTTGAATACGATATAAATCGTCACAGAAAGCAAAATGAGTTTCCACAACTTTTTAAGAAGAGCTTCTTTAGTGTATTTCTTTTTTAAAACAAGGCCACAATTTTTTATTACTTTCCAAAATAGCCAGCACCCGGCCAGGAGATATAAAATATCTCCAAGGCTAAATGGGATCCATCCAAATAAAACCCTCAGCGCTATTGAAAAAAAATAATAGAAGTCTTTGCTATAATAATTCTCTACCCTGAAACGATTTTGCGCCCATAATTTTATAACGATTATCAGGGTCAATGAAATTATCCAGGTCCCTTTCTTACTTTTTACATTGCTGAAGATATCCATATAAAGACTGGCTGGGGGTGACGGGAATGTGATTCTAAATGTTTCAAAATATATATTGCCTGTAACCGAAGATAGGCGAAACATTAAGTTCAATAGTCCTTTAAATCACCGAAACCGCACAAAAATGCAATTTTAGCGGTCACTTATACAGAAAATTAATTGATTTCCCTTACCTTTGCCCCCCTTTAATTTGGTGTCATGGGAAACAGGCGTGAGTTTGAGATTGCATTTGTTGGATTAAAGCCAGGAATTCATGAATACAATTACGAGGTAGATAATAAGTTCTTTGCAAATTACAGCCAGGCTGATTTCACTAATTGCCAGGCAAGCATACATCTGAAGCTCGGGAAAAACACATCGTTTATGATGTTGAAATTTGAGATAGGCGGTAGTGTGAATGTAATTTGCGACAGGTGTGGAAACACATTGAATATGGATCTTTGGGATGAGTTCAATATGGTAATCAAGCAGGTTGAAAATCCTGATGAAATGAATGAAAATGAAGAGGATCCGGATATTTTTTATATTTCCAGGACAGAGAGCCACCTCCAGCTCGCTGATTGGATTTATGAATTTGTTTCGCTAAGTATCCCGATGCAAAGAATGTGCGACGAGCAGGAAATGGGTGGTCCCCAATGTAACAAAGAAATACTCGCCATGCTTAAAAAAATGGGCTCGGGAGTAATTGAAAATAATCATCCTTTGCAAAAGGGGCTTGAAAAATTTAAAAAAAATAACAATTAATTTTATATTTTAATCTACGGTTATGCCAAATCCAAAACGCAGACATAGTCAGCAAAGAAGTGCAAAAAGAAGAACACATTATAAAGCAGATGCTCCGACATTGAGTACCGATAGTACCACAGGTGAAATACACGTGCGCCATCGCGCCCATGTGACCGAAGGTAAGCTCTATTACAAAGGAAAAGTAGTTGCCGAGAAAGCGCCTTTGAAAGCCTGATTGGCCGGGTGTTTGTTATTATGATTTCCAAAAACAAAGTTTGATTAACTTCAACTTTGTTTTTGGATTTTTTTTTATGGTACTGTAGAAATTTTTTACTGTTATACTTTTATACCATTCCTGTAAGTATGAAATCATCTTCATTTAATTTTTATATATGAAAATTGCACTTGATATGATGGGCGGTGATTTTGCGCCAATTGAAGCTGTGAAAGGTATCGGGCTTTTTTTATCAAAACCGCAACCTGACGTAGGCCTGATCCTTATCGGAGACGAAAAAAAAATCAAACTGCTGCTTTCTGAAAATGGAGTCAATGATGAAAATATCCCGGTAGTTCACGCAGATCAGGAAATTGAAATGCATGAACATCCTATAAAGGCTTTAAAAGAAAAAAAACAATCTTCCATTGCTTTAGGGTTTCAATTACTGGCTACGGGAAAAGCGCACGCATTTATAAGTGCAGGAAATACCGGTGCAATGATGGTGGGTGCGTTGTCCAGTATTAAAGCAATTGAAGGGGTGCTGCGCCCTGCCATCGGGGCTTATATTCCAAAAGAAAACGGTAAGCTTGCCCTACTGCTTGATGTTGGCCTTAATGCAGATTGTAAACCTGAAAATCTATCACAATTTGCAGTTCTTGGTACTTTATTTGCCAAACACATTTTAAATATTCCCAATCCCCGTGTGGGCCTTATAAACCTGGGTGAAGAGGAAGGCAAAGGGAATTTGCTTACACAGGCGACTTATCTGCTTTTAAAAGAAAACAGGCGGATCAATTTTATAGGAAATGTCGAAGGACGGGATATTTTACCGGATAAAGCTGATATATACGTATGCGAGGGTTTTACCGGAAATGTTATTTTAAAATTTGCAGAATCTATTTATGATATTGTGCAGAGCAGAAATATTATAGATGAACATTTTAACCGCTTCAATTTTGAGATTTACGGAGGGGTTCCGATACTTGGTGTAAACAAGACTGTAATAATAGGACATGGCATCTCCCATGCTCAGGCGTTTGCCAATATGATCGAACTTGCAAAAAAAATGCACGATGAAGAACTTATTGATAAGATTAGAAATGCATTTGTGATGGAGGAATAATTTTGAACCGGAAGCAGGAAAAAATCTCAAACGACAAGAAACAATCTTAAAAAGACACCTGGTCGGTTCGTATTATTTAAGACTTGGGGTTTTTACAGAAATTCTATTTCTATTATTTAAACAATCAAATAAAGCAACCGCTGGTTTTAATTTTTGCGTTTCTTTTTAATTTATTTGGTTCTTATTTTTTGGAATTTGGATTTTTTATTTAGTTCTTGTTGTGAAAATCTTGTATTTTATTTTAACATTTATTCTGAATCGAATCGCCCTGTTTACAGGTCTTTAAATATTAAATCCAGTGAACCGGACGATACCTTATTGACTATTTATACTTTGGTTATTTTTAAAGTGCCTGATGATATACCGGAAGAAAAATTTACGATGCCTGTTGCTCACCTGCATATTTTATTTGCTGCAATTTTCATTATACGCACAGACGGATACCATTCCTGAAAAATCCACGGATATTATACCTGGAAAATCTGTGGATACCATTCCCCAGGCATCGATAGATACTATGTCTAAAAAATCTTTTGATAATTACATTAAGACCAGGAAAGGATTCTTTGGAAAAATGATCAAAAGCCTCAGGCGGGATACTACTGAAGTACAAATAGCCAACGATCTGACAAGAAATGATGTACTTTACAAAAAATTTGAGGGAGATATCATTAGACATGTAATAATCAATGATTTACATTTTGGTATTCCACTAACTGATACCTCTAAAAAAGTTGTCACTGCGTTGACTAAGGCTGCAAACAAAATTCATCATATCACACGTACTTCAGTGATAAGGAATAATCTTTTTTTCGTTGAAAATGATTCATTGCGGCCGTATCTTATGGCGGATAATGAGACCTACCTCAGGCAATTACCTTACCTGCAGGATGCAACAATTGAAGTAATTCCGGTAGCGGGAACCAGGGATTCGGTTGATGTGAATGTTACTGTAAAAGATTTGTTCGCCCTCGGAGGATCTATAGGCTCATTAGGATTAAAAAATACTGACATGTCTATCAGGGAAGATAATCTTTCGGGTTCAGGGAACAGCGTTACTTTCCGGGGGCTGTATGATATCAGCAGGCGAAAAAATTTTGGTGGTGGCGTAGAATATCTTCAAAGAAATATCGGTGGCAGTTTTATAGATGGCGGGCTTGGCTACCAAAGCTTTTATCCAAATATCAACGGGCTGAAGGAAGAGAACATGTATTATGTAAGATTTACAAAGCTCTTAATAAATCGATATATGCGCTGGACCTACCAGTTCAATGCTTCTTATCATTCCACAAGAAACATGTATTCTCCCGATTCCATCTATTTTTCCGACAGCCGTTACAGGTTTTATAACTTTGATGCATGGGTGGGATACAACATCAACTCCACAGGGTTTACTGCCGCAGCAGAAGATAAAAAACTCAGAAAGCTGGTCGCTTTAAGGATCATAGACCAAAAATTTCAGGATTTCCCGGGCAAGTATGCCTCTACTTATTACTGGCGGTATACAAATCTTGAAGGCATCTTAGGATCATTGTCTTTTTACCGCCAAAACTTCTATAAATCGCAATATATCTATGCCTTTGGCAGAAATGAAGATATACCGGAAGGACTGAATCTTACAATGACTCTCGGGTACACAAAAAAACAAAACTTAAGCCGGCCTTTTATTGGATTCAATTACCAGCGTTCGGCTTTCAATGCTAAGAATAACTATTTCAGTTATACGCTTCGTGCTGAAGGGTATTATCATAATAAAGATGTCGAAGACATCAATTTGCTGGCTGATGTTGACTATTTTGACCACCTAAAAGCCATGGGCACAAAGTGGAAACAGCGCACTTTCGTTAGTGTTGGAATAGCAAAACAAATAAACACTATATTGAATGAGCCCCTTTATTTTGACAGCAAGTTTGGTTTGCCCGAGTTCAGGAACGGGGATGTAGGTGGATCCCTGAGAGCCACAATAAAGGCAGAATCCGTTTTTTATAGCCCGTGGTCAGTTGCATCATTCCGGTTTGCTCCATTTGTATTTGGTGATACGGGGCTATTTTCCCCTTATAATACAAGTTTTTCTACAAGTAATATCTATACAACTGTGGGTGGTGGGTTAAGAACAAGAAATGAGAGCCTTATATTTGGGACCCTTGAATTCAAAGGATATTATTTCCTGAAAAAGAATTTCTACAACGAAAGTTATCGCTTCGATATCAGCACCAATATCACATTCAAAAATAACACGCAATTGTTAAGCAGGCCGGATTTTATACAAGTAAATTAGGGGAATGATTATTCTGAATTTTCTATCGAGCAGGTACAAAAAAAAAGCATCAAGTTTTGTTTCTCCTGCTTCTCCCGATTGCTCGAAATCCGCAAAATCACTCAACCGATGCTTTTGTTTGAAAGGCTTCCGTCTTTTTAGGGACTTTCACTTCTCAATTTGACTTTAAAGATACATACGCCAACCATGTTTTTCCAAATTTTTTTGCCTGTTGTTTTTCACCTATTATGCACAACATTATCCACACTTTTATGAAGAAATGCACATACAATTTCCTCAATTTAAATCCTGCATTTCTTCAACACAGTTTATAAAAGTAAAATTTGGGATGGATTAACTTTTGGAAAGTTCTAAACTTTCCAAAAGTTTAAAAAATTAAACTTTCCAAAAGTTTAAAAAAT
>JBDTZL010000337.1:0-4475 GCA_040005125.1 Ginsengibacter sp. | reverse complement strand
AAAATCGTTGTATCCAATTCCCACCTGTCTTCATTCATTCCATACAACTTACCATATTTTTTATATTGCATTCTTACCATCTCTGCAATGGCTCCCTCGCCACGCATCCTCACTCCCCAACGCGTATCATTAACTTTTCCATCATGGCCGCCTTCTATCATGTGCCACACTTTGTCTGCCCTGTCGGGGAAATTTTTATACAACCAGTCGTGAAACAAAAATTTTATAGCGCCATTCAAGCGAATGAAAGTGTAAGCGGTAAATTTTGCCCCGGCATCTTTTGCTTCTTTCATGATCCTTTGCATTTCATGTTCATTCAACCCGGGGATCATAGGGCCCATCATAACTCCCATGTGAACGCCGGCATTGCTTAACTCTTCAATTACTTTTAATCTTTGTTTGGCAGTGGTGGTTCTCGGTTCCATCACTCTCCGCAACTCATCATTGAAAGATGTAATCGAAACCATCGCGGAAACCAACCTCTTCTTTGCCATTTCCTGCAGGATATCTTTGTCTTTTATGATCCATGAATTTTTTGTAAGAATTCCTACCGGCTGGTTAAATTCATTGCATACTTCAAGCAACCCTCTCGTTAATCTATATTTTTGTTCTGCCGGCTGGTAGCAATCTGTGTTGCCACTTAACATGATCGAATTAGCTTCCCATTTAGGATGCATCAAAAATTTTCTTAGCATTTGCGGCGCGTTCATCTTTACAATAATCTTTCTTTCAAAATCAAGCCCGGCGCTGTATCCCCAATATTCATGCACATTACGGGCATAACAATAAATACATCCATGTTCGCAACCCGCATATGGATTCATACTGTACATGAGACTCAGGTCGGGGCTTTCTACTTTGTTTACAATGCTTTTTACATCCTGTTCAAGGTATTGCGTGGCAACATTGGGTACTTCCCAATCGTCAATCCCTTCTATATGTTCTTTTACGGTTTGATTTTTTAGAAATTTATTTTTGGTATTGAATTGTGCACCGCGACCGGCTAAGTACTGATCTTCTTCTTCTTTTTGTTGCGCAGACACTTTAAAATGATCTTGTTTTAATTGGTTAGACATAATATTTTTTTATGAATCACAGGATAACAATTAGGGCCTGTGGTTTGGTGAATAGTAATATTAAACACATGGGTGAGGCTGCCTCCCGCATGTGTGTGCACAATACGTGCCTGTAGAATTATCCCTCCAAGGTGTGTGAGCGGCTACATAAATAGCGCACCCTGCTTTGTAGTAACGGGTAAATTCATGAATTCAAAACGTTGTACGATCTGGTATGCTTTATCCCCCACCTTTCGTTTGATGAGTAGCATACCATCTGCAATAAACCGCCCGGTGAAATGCCTGTGGCTATATTCCAGCCAACCTTTTTCATATTGCCATGGCAATAATTTTCGGGCTATCGTTATATTGGGATTATCAAGAAAATGGGGCTTGTTCTCTTTATTCAATGTCATTAAACGCTGGGCGGCCTTTAACTCTCTTGCCAAATTCTGAACCTGCTGTTTGCTTTCTATATTTATAAATATCGTATGACCCGGGAAGCTTCCATAATCCTTTAGTTCAACTTTGAAAGCAGTATATCCCATCGCGATTGTTTTTAAGTGATTCACAATTTTTTCTTCCATCATTTCAAACTGTACAAAGTTTATAAGCGTGATATGAGGCTTGCTCCATAATGCAGTTGGTGCATTATATGTATCATGAAATTCCTTTTTTATTTTCAGAATTTTATTCCACAATTCTTCATGTGGACTTAATACCAGGAGATATTCGTTATAACGGTAACCCGGTATCTGTATTAATGATGTGGTATCCATTGGTTAAAGTTTTAAAATTTTTAAATATCAATCGGGCATTAGTTGCCCCGTGAATGAAGTGCAAATACGTTGATCTTTTTACAGGTATCATATTGATGCTTTCGTCTTAGTAATATCAATTCATTTACCACAAATGATTCATGAAAAGATTTATGGGCGTATTGTGTTAATGCTTTAAAATATATTTCTTCAGGAAGCCGCCTCGCAATACTTACATGCGGGCTGGAAATAAGTTTCATTGGAGGATATGAACAGGAATTAACGTACGTATTCACCACTTTTAACTCTTTAGCCAGCTTTTTGAAAGGCTCCGCATTTTGTACCCGCAGGTAAATGGTATGTGGCGGAAAGCCACTGTAGTTATTTAATGTTACATTAAAGCTTTGTTGTTTAATTAAAACGCGTTGCATCCAGCGAATAATAGTGTCTTCCATAGCCTCACTTGCAAGAAAATTTGCCACCGTAATATAAGGTTGTGTTTTGATGGCAACCTCCTCTTTGTATTCTGTATAAAAGGCCTGTTTTTCTGCCATGATTTTTTCATGTACTTCCGTATCAGGATGTGCTACGAGTAAATATTCAAACTGCTCTTTATTATATATTTCCTGTGCCGTTGGAGTAGTTGATAAAAATTCTGTTTTCATAATAAATTTAATTTTTATAGTAACAATTTTAGTATAAATTTACTAAATAATTTAGTAATCAAGCAAAAATATTTATATGGACAGAGATAATTTTTTCCCGGCAAAGTACACAGGAAGCAAATCGCTTATCCAACAGGATATTCATTCTGCCAATGCTACCGGTTTTGGAGCCGCCGCTGATGATTTCATGGAACGGGGAATTGACCTGAACGAGGAATTGATAAATAATAAACCCGCAACTTTTTTTATGCGGGTGAGCAGCGATGCAATGAAAGAAGCCGGAATTTATAAAGGCGATGTAGCCATTGTAGACCGCTCAGTAAAAGCAACGAATGGTAAAGTGATCATTGCCATTTTGAATGGCGATATGCTGATAAGGCGTTTTGAAAAAACAAATAATAACATACGGCTGATAACAGATTCCAATAAATTATCTGTTATACATATTGATGATACCTGTGAGGAGTTTGCCATTTGGGGAGTAGTTACTTATGTTATTCACAGACCATGAAAAAGATGGGGTAGATTATGATGAGCGATATATTTTCAAAGAGCTTGAATAATATTGCGTCCGTATATCCTCACAGCTTAACATTAGAATTATAAGAGATTTGCGTGAGACTTTAGTGCGGGGAAGTGCCCCTAAATCCCCTAAAGGGGACTTTGGCAGCTTCTAAATTATGTGGGGCTTTTGCGCTACTATATTCCCAATATATCCGAATTTTAATCATAAAAATTATTTAACAAACATGGCAACAAGCATGCATTTTCGGGCGTCAAAAACAATTTTTCAATATGCCGAAACGCTACGAAAGAATATGACACAAACAGAGAAAATTATTTGGGAGAGGCTTTCCAAAAATCAGCTCGGAGTGAAAGTAAGAAGACAGCATCCAATAGAAAGCTATATAGCAGATTTTTATTGCCATGAACTAAAACTTATAATTGAAATCGATGGTGAAATACACTCGTTAAAAGAAAACAGAGAATATGATATTAACAGAGATGTTACTCTGAATGATGTTGGCATGGAAATAATAAGGTTTACTAACAACCAGGTAATAAATGGAACTGAACAGGTAATGGAAGAAATAAAAAAGAAGATAGAAGAACTAAAGCGGGCACGATTACGAAGCCTGCAAAATCCCCGCCTGAGGCGGGGATTTAGGGGCACGACTAAAATTAGAATTGTAACAGCTACAATCGCGAAGCCTCCAAGTCCCCTTTAGGGGATTTAGGGGCTCGATTCAATTTTGTTTAGTGATATATAACTGCATAACAAAAAAGCGTTTACAACTCGAGAATCTACCCCTGCGAACAATATCATTAAGAGAGAGAGAGCAATTTGAATATTCGGGTATTTAATATTAATTATTGTGTGTTTTCCAGCTTATCCTTTAAATATTCAAAACTCAATATATGATAATCAATGCTCAAGTGAGCGAAAGTGTCTTAACTTAATCATTGCCCTTTAGGGATGTAATACAAAATCTCAGCTTATACCAAATAAATAAGAGAACACATGAAAGCAATTGTTGATTGTAATAGTTTTTATTGTTCCTGTGAGAGAGTATTCAGGCCAGACCTGAAAAATAAACCGGTAGTGGTACTGAGCAATAATGATGGTTGTATCATCTCGCGGAGTGATGAAGCAAAAAGCCTGGGTGTAGAAATGGCCGGTCCATATTTCAAAGCAAAACATTTAATTGAAAAACACCAGGTAGCAACGTTCTCATCCAACTATAATTTGTATGGTGATATGAGCCGTCGTGTAATGGACACTTTGAAAATATTGGTTGGTGAAAAAAATGTTGAAGTATATTCCGTTGATGAATCATTTTTAGATGTAAGCATGATCGATGAAAATCTTCTTGCCGGCTATGCATTAGCGATGAGAGAGATCGTTGAACAATGGACCGGCGTTTCGGTTTCAGTGGGCATTGCTCCAACCAAAACACTGGCAAAAATTGCAAATCATCTTGCTAAAAAAGATAAAG
>JBDTZL010000302.1:0-15230 GCA_040005125.1 Ginsengibacter sp. | reverse complement strand
CCTTCCCATGATCATAGTGTAGCTGAAAATAAAATGCTTACCCCAGGCCAGGTTGCCGATCGTTTTCTGGAAATGGAGATATACCACAACCGGCCGATGCTTCCCAACCTTTCAGGCCTAAAGCTGGAGTATACTATTTTGCAGATCTATAGCAAGGATGCAGGGCAGAGGGAGGTGGAAATTGGTTTCAATGTAGGGCAGGGAACACAGGATATTGGCTTCCGTAATACGGTTAATATACTTTTTAGTATTAATCCTTCGGTAAAAGTGATCTTCCATATAAAAGATGAAGAAGGTTTACCGGCTATGGCTTCTTTTCTTATTACTGATGGTATAGAACGTGTTCTTGATGATAGTGTTCAAACTATAAAAAATTCGGATTTACGTTTAATAGCGGCCCAACGGGGATTGAGAAAGAATTTTTCATCTTATAAAGATTACAGTGTTTCCTCTGCTCTCACAGGAGTTTATCCATTGCCTTCAAGACGGGTTGCAGCATATGATGAGTACCCGGATTTTTTCTTTCAGCCACAGATCTACCGTTCAGACGGAGAACATGTGCAGTTGCCACCCGGTAAATATGATGTCCTGGTTGCACATGGACCCGAATATACCACACAAAGGATGAAACTGGTGATTCCTGCCGGCCTAAAAGATTATGATGCATCCTTTCAATTGAAAAGGTGGATAAACATGGGAAAACTTGGATGGTACTCTGCTGATCACCATGTTCATGCCGCAGGCTGTTCTCATTATGATAGCCCCGAAGAAGGTGTAAAGCCATTGGATATGTGGCGCCAGGAGGTGGGTGAAAACCTGAATGTGGCAGCTGTATTGGCCTGGGGGCCAAGCTGGTATCACCAGAAAACTTTTTTTACAGGACATGATGATCCCCTTTCGACCAAAAAAAATATCATTCATAACGATGTTGAGGTTTCAGGTTTTCCTTCCTCACATGCAGGACACATCGTGCTGTTAAGACTCAAAGAAGATGATTATCCCGGAACTACAAAAGTTGAAGAATGGCCAAGCTGGACCTTACCCGTCTTAAGTTGGGCTAAATCGCAGGATGCAGTTACGGGATATGCGCATTCGGGCTGGGGCCTGGAACCAACAGAACCAACAGAACTATTACCTAATTATATCCTGCCCAAAATGGATGGTATTGGGGCCAATGAATACATAGTCACCGTGACACAAAATGTTGTAGATTTTTTTAGTGCAGGAAATACACCCGCTTCCTGGGAGTTGAATATGTGGTATCACACTCTTAATTGCGGGTTCACTACAAGACTAAGCGGTGAAACGGACTTTCCCTGCATATATGATGAACGGGTAGGTATAGCCAGGAGTTATTTCAAACCGGAAGGTGCTCTTAGTTATGATACCTATGTTGATGCGATCAAAAAAGGCCGCTCTTATGTCTCTGAGGGAAATTCCCATATTATTAATTTTTCGGTGAATGGGCTGGAAGCTGGTGCTAACGACAGCAGGCTGAATTTGAAAAAGGAAGAAACAGTAAAGATTAGTGCCTCAGTTGCTGCGAATCTCCCGGAACAACAGGATCAGCAAGGTGCGGCTATTGCGCAAACTGAGCCGGCCGAACAGCCATATTGGGACATTGAAAGGGCGCGTATCGGAACATCCCGGAAAGTTCGCGTGGAGCTTATTGTAAATGGGTTTTCTGTAGATACAACCGAAATTACAGCCGATAGTAAATTTAAAGATATAACATTTAATTACCCGGTTAGTCATTCTTCCTGGATAGCGTTAAGAGTATTTCCAAGTTCACATACCAACCCGGTTTTTGTTATAGTTGACGGCAAACCTATTCACGAACGCAAAAGCGCCGAATGGTGCCGGAAAGCTGTGGATCAATGCTGGAAAATGAAGCAGGCAAACATTCGTCCGGAGGAACGCCCGGCAGCAGCAGAAGCGTATGATAAAGCCCGGACAGTTTATGATCAGATTATCCAAGACTCCCCGGACAAATAACCCGGATGGGTTGGGGTTATACAAGTTACTGATATAATGATCTCACGGTTCTTTCAATTTTCCCGGCCATAAAATGAAGCTTTCATGAAATCTTTACTTTCCTGTGTATTGGTAACCTTAATTTTCCTGGCTGGCAAAAATACTGTGTCTGCACAGAAACAGGATAGCATTTGGCAAAAGCTCAAACCGTATTTTAATCCACCTTCGAAATATGATGGTGAGCTTGGTAACTATCGGACGCCCTTAAAATTTTATGATGGAAGACCGGTCAAAACCCGCTCAGATTGGAAAAAACGCAGGGAAGAAATTAAGAATCGGTGGCAGGAGATGATGGGCCCATGGCCGAAGATGGTGGCAAAACCTGCAGTAGAAATTATTGACACAACACACCGGGAAAATTTTATACAATACCACATCCGGTTTGCCTGGCGACCAGATGAAAAAACCGAAGGCTATCTGCTTGTTCCTGCCGGCAAAGGAAAAAAGCCTGCAGTGATAACCGTTTTTTATGAACCGGAAACTGCTATCGGGCTAAAAAAACCCTATGTTGATTTTGCATTGCAGTTGGTAAGACGCGGATTTATTGCGTTATCTATTGGAACAGGAGCTACTGCCACTTCAAGACCATGGTCGCAATATTATCCAAATGCCGATAGTGCTATTGTGCAGCCACTTTCCATGCTTGCATATTTAGCAGCGAATGCATGGAATATGCTTGCCGGCTGGCCTGGTGTTGATTCCTCGAGAATAGGTATCGTAGGACATTCTTATGGAAGCAAGTGGGCAATGTTTGCCTCATGTCTTTTTGAAAAGTTTGCCTGTGCAGCCTGGTCTGATGGAGGTGTTGTATTTGATGAATCGCGGCCGAATGTAAATTATTGGGATCCCTGGTATTTGGGTTATTATCCACCTCCATGGGGAAAGGAAGGCCTGCCAGGTGCAAAAGCATCAGGAAAAGGATTGTATCTTAAATTAGCAGAAGATGGCTACAACCTGCAGGAACTTCATGCACTTATGGCCCCGAGGCCTTTTCTTGTTTCCGGTGGTTCAGAAGACTCGCCTGAACGGTGGATACCTCTCAATCATGCCATTAAAATAAACAGGTTCCTGGGATACGAAAACCGGGTAGGCATGACCAACCGGCCCGATCATACACCAACGGCGGAATCAAATAAAATACTTTGCCTGTTTTTTGAATATTTTCTCAAATATGGGGGGGTAGATAAAAGGAAACCTGGCGGCTAGCAAGGATTTTCGTTCTAAGACAGTGTATGTACATCTTCGTTATAGCTAAGAGTTCTTTACAACAGGTAATCGTTTGATCTGCTTAATAATTTGATACTTATTATAATTCAGTTTTATTTTGAGATGATAAATTAAATTAAACCCGAAATGAATCTTGATGAAGTAAAACCAAGGCCCATGGGAGATGCCCCCGGCTCTCCTGAGAATTTCAAGCTGAAGGATTATCGGCCAAAATCTGTTTTTAAGACGCCAAAGACCGACGTCTTAAAAGCTAAATACCCGGTTATAGATATGCATGCCCATGCCTGGCAAAAAGATACTGATGTACATGAACTGGTAAAAAGAATGGGGGCTTCCAACATAGAGAAGACGGTAATACTTTCATTCGAGACAGGCCCTGGTTTTGATAATATTGTAACACGTTACGCCGGGTACCCGGAGAAATTTGATATCTGGTGTGGTTTTGATTATACGGGGTATAACCATCCGGGCTCACAGTGGATTGACGGTGCCATCGCAGAACTTGAGCGATGCCATCAAAAAGGAGCAAAAGGCGTTGGTGAGCTTGGTGATAAAGGTCTGGGTGAATATTATTCAAGACCTGTGCCGGGATATGGAATGCACCTGAATGATTGCAGGATGAGGCCTTTGCTCAAAAAGTGTGGCGATATGAGATTGCCTGTAAGCGTTCATGTCGCAGACCCTATATGGATGTACCTGCCTATGGATTTGCACAATGATGGGTTAATGAATGCCTATAACTGGCGGATAGATTTGGCCGGAGGAATACCCGGCCATGGACAGATGATGGATATTTTTGAAGATACCATACGGCAAAACCCAACTACTGTTTTTATTGCCTGTCACTTAGCTAATTGCTCGCATGACCTTGAAATTTTAGGCAGGATGCTGGATGGCTACCAAAACCTTTATGCAGATATTACTTCACGGCTGAAGGAGATCGCTACAGTACCCAATTATGCAAGAGCCTTTTTTGAAAAATACCAGGATAGGTTATTATTTGGAAGTGACCTTGGCTACGATCCAAAAATGACGATGGATTTTGCAACAAATTTATACCAGGCGACTTTTAGAATATTAGAATCCGCTGACGAACATATCTATGAGCATGACTTATTCAAATATCATTGGCCATTATATGGCCTGCAACTTTCTGACACGATTTTAAATAAGTTGTACCGGGAAAATGCAATAAGGTTAATGAACCTATAGGGATACAACGCATCCTTCAAGCCCTGAAAGGGCGCTATATGCTAAAACAGGGTGTAGCCCTGTTATAGTTATATGCTAATGCTGAAATCAGCGTGAAGCCCTGGTAATTCTCAAGATAGAGTGTTTTAATTTATCACCATACTATCGCACTACCGGGTAAAATATTCTTCATTTCGCCACCGGATATATCCGGGATACATCAATACCATATCCTGATCAGCATGTTCTTTACTATAATTAATGAGGCGTTCAAGATCGGCATTTTTAAGGCTTGCAAAAGCTTCGCAATGAATTAATGAATATTCAACGTATGTCCTGAGCCGTTGAAGCCTGATTGTAATTTCCTGTTCTTTTGTCTGGCTTATTATTTTATCTATAGCTTTTATTATTTTTTCTGAGGATATTTTCACATTGCTCAATCGCAATTTGGCAGATTCAACAGGAGAGGTATAAGGTTCCGGTTGTAATTCAGTTAAGATCAGGTTGAAAACATTTTCTACTTCTGATGCATGCCCGCTGTAATAATTTTTGCAATATTCCCTGATACTTCCATTTATATCCAACGCAGAATCCCAGCATGCCCGGGCAAAAAACCAGTTGTTGAAAGATGACCTCCACCAATTTTGTATGGGAAGAAACAAGGATATCACTCCACGAAAGCCAAGTTCATTTGCATGACGGGGTATGTTTGCTGAATAGGCCGGCCTAAGCCATACATTATCACAGTTACGGTAATTATCACCCATGTAATATTCGAATTGATAGGTGCCACCGGACTGGTCTGATTTTTTTACCCATCCCCGGACCAGGCTATCCATTTTTCCTAAATCGGGGCACCACAGGACGGACATATTACCAGGGATCTTGTCCATTTTTGGCGGTGTCCAGGTTTGCGGTTTATAGGCAAGATGTTCCACGATCATGTCGGGTCGAACTTCCTTCACCTTCTCGGCAACATGCATCGCGGCCCTGAATATAGTTTGTGGATCTTTACATCCTTCACATTCGCAATATTCACCACCGTCGAGCGGCCATGTTCCTATTATATGAAATTCAGGATGCTTTGCCGCATAATTTGCTATGGCTGTGGCATAATAGTCAACACAATCTTTATTTGAATAACACATCTGCCCGGAATACGGAGGCTCACCAAGCTTTCTTACGCCATGGTTTAAGGCAAACCAATCCGGATGATCCTTAAACAAACTGCGTGGAAAAAACACAGGTGCACAATGCTCGCTCATTTCAATAATAAATCCCCGTTTTTCTAATTCGCCAAGTAATTCATTACTGACCTCTTTCCAGATAGAGCCATGGGCCGGGCCATCACTATCGCTTGGGCGGTTTTCCGAGACCAATATAAAATTCATTCTATTTTTTGCCATCCAGCTGATAATGGCTCTTCCTAACGAAACACTATTTGCCTGTAATCCATACAAAGCCAGGGCCCGGTGTTCTAAAACCGGGTTGTATATTTGTTTATAAGGCGATATTTCAACAAGGGCCTGCTGCAGAATTATCTCCTCCTTTTCACCGGGATAGAAAAATGAACATCCCGCTTTTTCAAGCAATGAATAAGCAGCATATAATAATGCCCTGCTTTCCTTTGCTGAAAGGGTAATACCTGATTTTGTAACTTCAATGCTATACCCATCCCACTTTATTGCTTTATTATCTTCTATAATAAACCGGATGGCTCCGTCATTATTTATTTTACCATCAAATTCTTTAATTTGAAGTTTCTTTCCTGTTATCTTTTTAAGATAGCTCTGAAGTTCAATAGCAGCAAATTTGATTACACCATTTGAATTTCCAGGTATAATAATTTCATCCAGATTTCCTTTTTCCCCAATGCCGGCTTTTTCATTTTTACTTTCTCCGCCGCAGCCCTGAAACATAATTATTATATTCATCGATATCACAATCGATAGCAGGGCGCCAAAGCTTGTCAATGCAGAACTGATTTTTATTTTCATTCGGATAATTTATTTTTAAAAGCATTGGAGGGTTTGCCCGTACGCATGGATATACCATCCTTTCGGGGTTCATTGATCCACATCTAGCGCAAAACGGAACTCCTGGTTCTCCTCTCTAAGCGGTATAGATAACATCCCGATTGCCTGCGCCAGTTCTGTTTCAGGCTTGTCCTTGTAAGGATTGAATGGATAAACCGGCCAGGTTAAATGCATTCCGGACGGGATGTGCAATGTCCATCCATTATGGCTTATAAATCCTCCCAACTCCTTATCATCTAATTCAATTTTATCCTTCCCCAATGTTATTTTCTGTCCTGCACCCGTTTCAAGAGTTTCCCCTGCTTTCAGCACCAACTGCAAAGTAAGCCCTGATACCGCATCTCCCCATTTGTAAGTGGTATTAAACCGGAATTCCAAATGTTTTGCAGATGGTTTCCGGACCTCCAGAACAGCGAAGAAGGTATTAAAACCAAGTGCCAGTTTATCGGCATTGCCATTCATTTGCAGACGACTGCTCACTGGCATGTGTATACTGTCATAGCCTATGACCTCAGTGAAAGTGGCGAGTTCGGGCTGGCGTTTGGAATTCGCACCACTTATGATCAATCCCGTTTTTTTATGGAAAATACTCAAATTTGACTGACGGTCGAGGAAGAAATTGTTGAGGCTGACCGGCGGTGCGATGATGCCGGAAAGACTGACCACCCATGGTCCTGTTTTGCGGATACCTGCTGTCACCTTCATTGAATGCGAATAATTGGATTGATCCTGCGGTATGGGCGCTGTACCGCCCTCATGATAATATAATGCATCCTGTGCGATACGGCCCAAAGATTGCATATCACCGCCGTAAGATTTTACATCACCACCATACGGTGAAAAACCGGCTAAGAATGCAGCATAGCGCCTTCCGTCAGGGAAATGCGAAAAGCCGAACTGGCCCCACATGGATACTCCCCAGTAACGGTTCCGGTCATTGATAGTCTCCACAGGTGTGCCATCAGGATAGGTGAAGTATTTATGAAAGTCTGTAGACCGCCGCAAGGCTTTAAGCGCTTCAGGATCTTTAGAATATTCCCAGTAGAGTGCGATTTGGGTGACGGTTAAATAATCGTAACCGGTGGTGGGGCCAGCCGGGCTATGCTCGCCCCAATATCCATCGGGAGTCTGCTCTTCTACACAAAACCTGTGCAAAACCTTCGTTGATAATTTCACCCATTCCGGTTTATTGAATACATGTCCTGCCACTAACAGCGTTGATGCATAAATAGAATAATGGTTGGGCGATGTAGTGATGAACGGAGCGTTATACATCGGATAGTCCTGGCATAGAGCGAGCCTTGGTTCCAGCGATGAAACTTCTTTGAGAATCACCTTTTTCCATCGCAGGCGGCGTTCTTCTCCCAGTTTATTTTCCAGTACCCGGTATGCTTCCATCCACATATATGTGTCCCAGTCATTATCTCCGCGGGTGGTATAATTACCTTTATCATATTCGGTGACCAGCATATCGCCAATCTTCTCTGCTAACTGAAGCAGGCTGGCATCGCCATACCGCTTATTTAGCGGGTGTAATTTTGTATAGAGCACTGCCGGCATTAAAATGGCATTCGGGAAATGAGTCCAGCCGGGCTGAGATTCCAATGAAGCCAGTGTTGGACTCTGTTGATCTGCAAACAACTTCTCAACCCTGCCAATTCCTGCTTCAAGCAATTGGAAATACCGGCCGGGTAATTCTGCTATTGTAGATTTTGAAGCCGCAGGTTGTGCCTTAGTATGGCATACAGTGGAAATAATTGCCAGGATCGATAAGAGAATTTTTTGCTTCATATATTTTTATTTTTAGATCAGGAACCGGCTCATTGTTCATCAACCTTTATTTGCGACGCCGCATACAATATATTTCAGAAAGTGCCTGGTTGAAATAGGGCAGTTAGTTGTCTATATACTAACCAGATGAAACACTTACTTATCTGATCATAAGATCTCTTTGAAGAGACCATTATCCTTTCAGTTTATTATAGGGTTCTTTAGTTTTTTATCATGCGAGACGGAATACCCCCGGAATATATTTTTATCCAAACTCAGGCCCGGCTATTAAATATTGTTTACTGGTTATTTCCGGTAATAGATTTTCTTTTTTATACATCCTGGTAAAGTGGCGCTGTTTAATAAACCCAATTGAATGCAACCAGTCAAGCAGGCCATCTTTATCTGCCAGTACATCCACAAGGACGGGTTGGTTTGTAAGATTATCTAAAGCTTTTGTAATTAAGATCCTTGCTTCAACCGTCGTTGATGCTGCAACAGGGCCTAAGTGTTGATACTTGTTTCCATTTCTTCCAAGCGCAAAACCGGTAATACGATTATTTCTTTTTATAAACCATGCCCGGGAGGGATATTCATTTACCAGGTAAGTAATAAGTTGCTTTCTGTTTGCACCAAAAATAAATTCATCGAGTTCAATAATTTCCCGGATATCCTGTAATTGAACCGGCTCAGGTTGTATGTCTGCATCAACGGCTGCTACGTTTTTCACGGATGGATTTGTCATTCTTACAATACCGTATTCGTCTGTAAAGTCCAGCTTTTTATAAACCTGTTGCCCATCAGGAGTGGCGTCAAGCTTAATAGATTTACAATGCTCTAATTTTTTAAAAATATTTGTAAGAAGTGATTTGCTTATTCCAAGGCCCCTGTATTCTGTGTCCACCAGCACCATTCCAATCCAGGCGATCTGGTTTGAATAATTTATTGCAGTGGTTGTGCCAATAACTTTATTGCCGGATTCGGCCACCAGGCAAACGTTTTCAACATTTTCAATCAATAGCCTCCAGTCTTTTTCCGTTTGGTTCCAGCCTTCTGCGTTTGATAACATCATACCACTCCCGGTATCACCAGGTTCCATCGTCCTTATTATAAAAGATATCTTTTCCATTTAGGTATCCTCACTATAATTAATATCTTTTTTAAAGGTTTCTTCCAGGTAAATAAGCGCGAAAATTGCCAGGGCATAAGTGATCAGGCCAACTATTAATGCGCCATAAATTATTCCCACTTTATTTTTCATCATTATAAAAAGAAAGGTCAGCGGTATGACGGTACCTCTTACAAAATTGGGGACAGTAGTGGCTACAGTCGCCCGAAGATTCGAACCAAAAAGTTCGGCAGCCACAGTAATAAAAAGCGTCCAGTAACCACAGCAAAAGCCAAGACAGGCGCACAATAAATAAAACAGCGTTGTATGCTTAACAGGAACCAGCAAATAAACCATAACAAATACCAAGGAGGCTATCATAAATAAGAAGATCACCTTTTTCCTGTTTTGAAGGTATTGACTAAGAGAGCCACTTACTATATTACCGGCAACCTGTGCTCCAAAAGTAAATAAGACTGCCTTGCCTGCATCAACCGGCTGGTCTAGTCCCATTGCCCTGGCAAATTCAGGAGAGAATGTGATGAGTATGCCGGCAACAAACCATATCGGCATACCAATTACAATGCTGGTGATATATTTTAATAACCTGGTTTTATTATTGAACAGCATTCTTATATCACCCCGTTTAATATTTTTCTCTTTTAGTTTCAGAAAGATGCCCGATTCAAAAACCTTTATTCTTGATATCATGAGCAATAATCCGAGACCACCCCCGATAAAGTATGATGCGCGCCAGTCAAAAATAAATGCTATCACGTAAGCGAGCAGCGCGCCGAATACTCCCATTGTTGCCACCAATGTCGACCCATAACCCCGAATCCTGTTAGGCAGAATTTCAGTTACCAGTGTAATACCGGCCCCAAGTTCACCTGCGAGCCCAAATCCCGCAATGAAACGGAGTACAGCATATGCGCCAACAGATGTTACAAATCCATTTCCAATATTTGCCAAAGAATAAATTAAAATAGAGCCGAACAATACCGACAAGCGTCCTTTTTTATCACCGAGGATACCCCAGAATATCCCCCCGATCAACAATCCGGCCATTTGAAGATTCAGCAGGAGCAGCCCGTCTTCCAATATCTTATCGCCAGAAATATGTAACGATTTCAAGCTTGGAACACGAACGATGCTGAAAAGAAATAAGTCGTACATATCAACCATATATCCCAGCGCCGCAACCAAAACAGGAATGCGCAAAAGTTCCTGAGTAACGGTTTTGGAAGATGAATTGATCATTACTATTGTAAATTTTTATTATTTGTTATGTTGCCAAACTGAGTAGTGGAACCCATCTGTTTACATCCTGGCGCCCGTTAACTTATACACTTTCCCATCTGCCTTGGTCATTATATATAAATCGCCCCTGGCATCTCTGCCAAAACGGAGATCTACCCGGTCGTTTCCACAAAGTTCTTTGAGCGTTTTAGGGACTCCGTTTACTGAAATCTTCCATTCTTTAATGGTTGCCTGTTTTCCAGGCTTTACATCGGCGATATCGATATAAAACAATCTGCCTGAGGGAATATCGCCAAAAAAATATTTTCCTTTTAACCGGGCTATAGCCGTGCCCCAATATTCAAGGCAACCTGTAATAGCTTTACCCTCATCGTGGTCAAATTGTGCAACAGGATAAGTGATATTATTAATACTGTCATTTGCAGGAAGCGGATAGACTTTACTCAAATCGCTGTTTGGATCCTGTAGAAAGGTGCCTTCTCTGATTGGCCAGCCATAGTCATGGCCCGGCAGGATAAGATTTACCGATTCTATATTGGCCTGTCCAATATTACAGACCAGCATTTGACCGGATTTGCCCCAGGTGATGCGGTGCGGGTTTCTAAAACCATATGCATAGATTTCCCCCAGCGTGTTTTGGCTTTTAGCAAAAGGATTGTTTTGCGGAATACCATATTGACCATTGGTGCTGTTATGCCCGGCAGGATAAATGCGAAGAACTGTTCCCCAGGGTTTAGCCTTACTGTGCGGTATGAAAGGATAACCCTGTTCAACCGAACCACCATCTCCAACGCCGATATATAACAGCCCGTAATCCTCATCTCCGGCTTTGGCAAGAGGGTTGAAAGTAATCTCCTGGACACCGTGAATGCCGGTGACCATATTTATCCTGAAAAGCTCCCTGCCTTTACCTGAAAAAGTATCGGCATTTGGATTTTCAGTTTTCCATTCGGTCAATACCCATTGCACAGTTACTTTTATGGAATCGGCATAACTAAAATCGGCTTTGCCAGAATTAGGAGCTTCCGTGTGGGTAGTGTACAATAGCCCGTTTTTATCAAAGTCGGGATGAAAAGCAAAACTGCCAAATCCTGTAGCCAGGCCGGGCTCATTAATGAATTTAGGCATTAGTTTAGCCATATCCATATAAACAACGGGCTCATTGTTTTTCAGTTTGTATAACTTTCCCCGGAGGTCAAGAATAAAAGGGGCGCCGGTATGTGGCTCACAATCGAGTTTGGTAATTCTTGTCAGCGGTGACTTACCGCTGTCACTGGAAGGAAGAATTTGAGTTACCAACCCAAGACCT
Organism: Ginsengibacter sp.; assembly: GCA_040005125.1. Taxonomy (GTDB): domain Bacteria; phylum Bacteroidota; class Bacteroidia; order Chitinophagales; family Chitinophagaceae; genus Ginsengibacter. The sequence continues at coordinate 3,295 of JBDTZL010000302.1, read as the reverse complement.
ACTACAAGGCCTGAAAGCCTTATAGAATCGGGAACGGGATTTATTATTGCTTTAGCGTCACTGTTCGATTTATGATAACCGTGTAACTTGTGGATATTTAAAAAAGCGATGATCCTTTTCACTTGACTATCACTTAAATTGGGAAATGATGGCATGGCCACTTTATATGTTTTTAACAATTCCCGGGCTCGTACGTCCCCGGATTCAATAATTTTTTTTGGGTCCCTGATGAAGTGCTGAATCCAGTCAGTAGAAACAGAAGCAGTTAATCCTCCTAATTCCGGACCGATGCCATCGCTCCGGAAGTTGTGACAACCGCTGCAATATTGCGTGAAAGAGGCTTCACCCGCAGCAATTGTTGCTGAATCTGTAGAGATGGCACTATCTCCCGTGGAAGAAGTCCCGGTGTTACAGGAGATGAAATACAACAGGCATAATACAGCACCAGAGATGATCTCAATTCTTTTTTTCATGATCTTTTATTGATTAATGTAATTAATGTATTTATATAAAATCTAACCTTTCACTTTGAGATCACCTGGGAATGGTTAAATCAAAAGACTAATGATCATTTTATTTATTTCTATAAGAAATAATTATGAAATAAAAGTAAATTTATCTTTTTTTCCTTTATTTTGTAAAAATAATTAGAATCTATAGTAATTTCAAAAAGGAACATTTTTTAAAAGTGACATGTAAGGCACTCATTTGGTTTATTGATTATTTTTGAGTAATTGTTTGAATTAGCTTTTGTAACCGGTTTTGCTTACAAATTACAAAATTGAGTGATTGCTCATTTTCATTAGTGTCTAAAACAAAATTTATGGAGAAAGGTGAAGGTAAGTCCACTGTTAGCCGCAGAATAAAAATTTTAGAATCGCTCAAAGCCCATGGCCAGGTTAATGTAAATGAACTCAGCGAGTCTTTAGGGGTAACCGGAGTTACAATTAGAAACGATCTTGCACAGCTTGAAAAGAAAAGGGTGCTGATAAGGGCAAGAGGCGGCGCTATAAAAATGGAACAAAATTTTGCAGATGAAGATTATCCGTTATCCGACAAGCAGAAAAAGCACCTTTTAGAGAAAAGAGAAATTGGAAAAAGAGCCGCAGAGTTAATAGACGAAAATGATACAATAATATTAGATTCCGGCTCTACTACCTGTGAACTGGCTAAAAATTTAAAAAAATTTAATGGCCTCACCATAATTACCAATGCTTTGAATATAGCTACCATATTAGCCGAATATAATAACATCAATGTTATTGTTCCCGGAGGTATGTTGAAAAAGAATTCCTTATCACTGGTCGGCATTTTGGCTGAGAGGGGATTCAAAGATTATTTTTGTGACAAATTATTTCTCGGGGTAGATGGCTTCGATTTGGATTTTGGTATCTCAACACCTGATCCCGAAGAAGCCCATTTAAATAAAATTATGATTGAAATCTCCAAAGAAGTTATTGTCGTTACCGATTCCAGCAAATTTCAAAGAAGGGGATTGGTACTAATTGCCCCCGTAAACAAGATTAATACGGTTGTTACTGACAAAGGTATTTTACAGGAAAGTAAGGATAAGCTGGAAAGTTTGGGAATAAAAGTAATTATAGCATAGCTTTATCTCCCGTGCAGTTTAGGCTGCCAACAATGTCACGTAATCATACAATCGTTCACCATTCACTCCCTTTTGAACATACAATTCCTTCGGATAAATTAAACAACGATATCAATTTTTAGTATTCCTTTCTTTGAATTGGGTCGCGATGTTTCCTTTTGATTGCAGGCCAGAGCCCTATCTTCCGGGGCAGGCATATTTTCCCTCTTATATAAATTTTGAACGGCATGTTCAGTATGCAACAGACTATGTTCGTAAACTAATTTGCTTTACTCTAATGACAATATATCTTAATCAGGAACCAGGAAAGTAGCCTGAAGAATTATTCTATAAAATAATAATAAATATCCGAATTTAATTAGATAGGGAAATGTAAATTTTAATATTCAAAAGTTCAAAAGCAACATTACAATATTAAAAAAAATATTTTTTTCTTTCAAAACGTTTTATTACTTTTATTTTTTCTTACTAAATTAAACTAATTGTGATGAAAAGAAAATTGCAACTAAGACGAATCTTGCTTATCTGTACCATGCTAATTGCTATGATTAATTTGCAGGCGCAGAATCAAACTGTTTCGGGTACTGTAACATCGGCGGAAGAAGGAGTTCCCTTGTCAGGTGTTAGTGTTATGGCCCTGGGAGCATCGTCAGGCACTACAACTGATAATACTGGAAAATATAGCCTGCACGTTCCGAATGGAAAGGCAAAGATTGTTTTTTCATATACAGGGTTTGTTGATCAAACAATAAGTGTCAACAACAGATCTGTTATTCACACAGTGTTGACGAGAGATACCAAACAACTTTCAGAAGTAGTGGTTACGGCATTGGGTATAACTAAAGAAAAGAAAGCTGTGGGGTTTTCTACACAGGAATTGTCTAAAAAAGATTTAACGGAGGCAAGGGACGTTAATGTGGCCAATTATCTCACGGGCAAAATAGCTGGTGTACAGGTTTCCCTGTCTGCCGGTGGTGTGGGCGGCTCAAGTAAAGTAATCATCAGGGGAATCAGTTCCCTTGTAGGGGAGAACCAGCCATTATATGTGGTGGACGGTGTTCCCATAGATAATACAAAATATAAGGAAGCAACAGATATTTACGGCAACGGGCGCGATTACGGGGATGGCATTGGCAACATAAATCCGCAGGATATTGAATCTATAAACGTGTTGAAGGGGCCTAACGCAACAGCCCTTTGGGGCTCAAGAGGAAGTAACGGCGTCATTTTAATTACTACCAAATCGGGAAAGGCCGGAAAAGGCGTTGCCGTAGAAGTGAACTCCAATGTTACTATAGATAAAATAAATCTTTTACCGAAGCTCCAGAACAAATACGGAACCGGATACGAAGACCAGAATTTATATGGCGACATAGTTAATATAGGTGGTGTTGATTATTCGACCCTGCCGTCGTGGCATTTTGAAAGCGACGGGCCTCCAATGGATGGGAGATTGTTGGTAGATCCCTTTGTTTTCCCGGGTACTGCGCCGAGGACCTTTAAATTTTTGCCGCAACCGGAAAATAACGTGAGGGACTTTTATCAAACAGGAGTGGTTACCAATAATTCTGTAGCCTTGTCTGGTGGCTCAGAAAAAGCATCTGCAAGGTTATCTGTAAATAATACCACTATAAACGGGATCATACCTAATCATAAAGAGAACCAACAGTCAATTACCCTGAGGGC
>JBDTZL010000100.1:0-4497 GCA_040005125.1 Ginsengibacter sp. | reverse complement strand
TGGGTTGCAGGCTTTTCTCTCTTTTTTCTACTGATATGTCGCTCCTATGGAGCTTTTGATGCATGCCTCTTTTCTTTTTATGCTACTAACATGTCGCTCCTATGGAGCTTTTGATGTATGCACCTTCTTTTTATGCTACCAACATGTCGCTCTTACAGAGCTTGGGTTGCAGGCTTTTCTCTTTCTTTTCTACTGATATGTCGCTCCTATGGAGCTTTTGATGTATGCCTCTTTTCTTTTTATGCTACCAACATGTCGCTCCTACGGAGCCTGGGTTGCAGGCTTTTCTCTCTTTTTTCTACTGATATGTCGCTCCTATGGAGCTTTTGATGCATGCCTCTTTTCTTTTTATGCTACTAACATGTCGCTCTTACGGAGCCTGGGTTGCAGGCTTTTCTCTTTTTTCTACTGATATGTCGCTACAATAGAGCTTTGATATACGTCTTTTCTTTTCTGCACTAACATGTTGCTCCGTGGCGCTTGGAATGAACGTCTCTTTTTCTACCAGTATATCGTTCCTATTGAGCTCGGGTTGGACGCCCTGTTTCTTTTTCTACCAACGTATCGCTCCAGCTGAGCTTGGATGATTTTTTTTCTTTTACTAATGTGTTGCTGTTATTAAGTTAAATCAGGCTGATTTATTTTTTATTAACCTGCCCGGCAGGCAAGTATTCGATCCTGCCGATCTTATGGCTTGTTATTATTATTAAAATAACTTTGGCAATGGGTTATTTAAGACGAACGAATCTTCCTATCCTTTTTAACTCACTTGGAAATTTGGGTCTGTAGCCCCATCGGGGCGAAATATTAGTAGCAGCAGTAGGATCATATTATATTGTGTTTTGGAGCTCCGTAGGAGCGATATGTTTTTAGTACTACCAATGAAAATATATACGATAACATTTTAAAATAATATCAGTCGTAAATTCTTTTTATTACATTCTTTTTACATCTTATTGTAGCCGGGAATCATATAATTCAAAAAGCCATCCTTTTGAAGATGGCTTTTATCAAAAATTTGTTGAAAATTTATTCAGCGTTCATTTCTGCGATCTTTGCTCTTATTTTTCCTTCGAGCTCTGCACCAAGCTCCGGGTTATCTGTCAGAAGCTGTTTTACCGCATCGCGGCCCTGCCCGAGCTTCGTGGTATCATAGCTAAACCAACTACCGCTTTTTTGAATAATCCCCATTTCTACACCCATGTCAATTATTTCGCCCGTTTTTGAAATGCCGCTGCCAAAAATTATATCAAATTCTGCAACACGAAAAGGAGGCGCCACCTTATTTTTTACCACCTTTACCTTTACACGGTTACCTATGGATTCATCCCCGTCTTTAATTTGCGCCATACGGCGAATATCAAGCCGCACAGATGCATAAAATTTCAATGCATTACCCCCGGTCGTTGTTTCAGGATTGCCAAACATGACACCAATTTTATCTCTCAGCTGGTTGATAAAAATGCAGCAGCAATTTGTTTTACTTATGGTAGCAGTTAATTTTCTTAATGCCTGGCTCATCAGCCTTGCCTGCATACCCATTTTACTATCTCCCATTTCACCTTCAAGCTCACTCTTTGGCACCAGCGCTGCAACAGAATCTATTACTACTACATCCAGTGCGCCGGAAAGTATAAGCCTGTCGGCTATCTCCAACCCTTGTTCCCCATAGTCGGGCTGGCTTATTAAAAGATTGTCAACATCTACACCCAATTTTTTTGCATAGCCACTGTCAAAAGCATGCTCAGCGTCAATGATGGCGCACATTCCGCCCTTTTTCTGAGCCTCTGCAATTACATGAATGGCGAGTGTTGTTTTTCCTGAAGATTCGGGCCCGTAAATTTCGACCACTCTTCCTTTCGGAAGCCCCCCGATTCCCAGGGCAACATCAAGCCCTATAGAACCTGTAGAAATTACAGCCTGTGGTTCCTGGGAGCGTTCATTCATCATCATCACACTTCCCTTTCCGTAATCTTTATCTATTTTGTCAATAGTAAGCCTGAGCGCTTTTAACTTCTCAGAATTTTTATCTACAACCTTTTCTGTATTAGCCATAAAATATTATTTAAACTTTTTATACTGTAAAGTTATTAGTTGCACGAAGATAGATATTATAAGTTATCAACACTAATTTTTTTAGCAATTATTTTTAAATATTTTAGCAATTCACCCGAAAAGATCTAAATCTGTATCTTTAAACTCGTTTTTAGGTCTTATTATTTTTCTGATATCATTCCTATGTTCATTTACCTGTGTATAATTAGAAACACGAAAAAAATTATCTTTTTATTTTATTTTCATAAAAATTTATTCCAATGAAATTTGCCATTTATTCTCTTTGTATTGCTATTATATTTTACTCCTGTGATGACGGTAGCTCAACCCAAAGTTCTGTTAAGGATTCTACCACCGTTTCTGTTATAGATACTACCAGGGTACAGGATACGGTGATTTTTTTGAAAGATTCCACAATAGCAACCACATTTGCAGACAGCCTTCCAACAGGGGCCTACCAGGGAATGTTTCCCTGCAAAGGATGCGAAGGCATACAGCAAACCATTATTTTTAATGATGATAAAAGTTACAAACAGGAGCAGCTTGTGTGGGGAAAAGATGCCATGCCTACAACCAGTGAGGGAATCTGGCAAAGGAAGAATGGCAGGATTGAGCTGTCTCAAAATAATAAAACAGCCATCATTTTAATGAAAAAAAAGGATACCCTCTTTGGAGTGAATATAAATGGAGTTTTGGTTAACGATTCTTCCAAGTACATTCTTACTAAAAGAAAACTTGCTGCCAATAATTCTGTATGGAATAAAAAACGTTCCCAGGGAATAGACTTTACAGGATTGGGAAATGAGCCATTCTGGACCCTTGAAATTGATAATGAAAAATTTATACTCTTTAAACTGGCTGGTTGGAAGAAACCGGTTATTGTACCTGTAGAAAAGCCTGTAATAAATAAAGACAGCACTTTATATAATCTTAAAACAGACACAACAAAATGGACCCTCACAATTCTCCCTCAATTTTGCAATGATGGCATGAGTGACTATTTATACCAATACAGGGTTAAAGTAAATTATAAAGGGATACTTTATAGAGGCTGTGGTATCATGCTGAATAATAAAGAGGGTCAATAAATGGTATGATATTTTCATGGTGATAATGAAAAAATTTCTTTTCATCATAAAAAATTCTAAAAAATGCAATGGTTCGGCAGAAGAGAAAGCGATAATGTAGATGACCGCAGAGGTATTACCGGAGGACATGTAGCTGTTGGTGGTGGAATTATTGGTGTCATTTTTATACTGGCAAAATTTCTATTGGGTGGTGGTGATGTAAATCAATTGCAACAGGATCTGCAACAACGCCAGCCGCAGCAACAGGAAATGAGCGCTGAACAAAAAGCTGCAGATGATAAAGAAGCTTCTTTTGTAAAAGTTGTACTGGCAGATACAGAAGATGTATGGACGAAAATTTTTGGCAATATGGGGAAAAACTACAGCAAACCCACACTAGTCCTTTTTCGGGATGGCACTACTTCGGGGTGTGGAAATGCCGGTTCATCAAGCGGCCCTTTTTATTGCCCTGTTGATCATGATGTATATATTGATCTTTCATTTGCACAGGAGCTTAACCAGCGGTTTAGTGTTTCCGGAGAATTTGCCATGGCCTATGTAGTGGCACACGAAGTGGGCCACCATGTTCAATACCTTCTTGGAATAACTCAAAAAATGGAACGGATCCAACAGCAGGTTAGTGAGACGGAATACAATAAATATTCCGTTCGCCTGGAATTACAGGCCGATTTTTACGCAGGCGTATGGGCGCATTACGATCAAAAAATGAAAAATGTAATTAATGCCAATGATATCGCTGAAGCATTAAATGCCGCCAATGCTATTGGAGATGACAGGCTCCAGAAAGAGGCACAGGGAACAGTAACCCCCGATGCATTTACCCATGGAACTTCCGCCCAAAGAATGTATTGGTTTAAAAAAGGTTATGATACCGGCGACATCAACCAGGGGGATACATTTTCGGCTACCAACTTATAATGATCTTTCAGTAGCGATCAATGCCTTTTAAAATATTGCACTTCCTGCTCGTGCTTTTCTGCTGCTGCCCTTGATTTAAATGTTCCAAGGTTTTTTCGCTTGTTGGTTTTAGGATCTTTTTTTCGCGAGTACAGGCGGTATTCTCCTGATTTTAGCTTCCTGATCATTGGCTTTATTTTTATCGTTATATAATACTTGTCAATGGCTACAAAAAAGTTTTCCTTTTTGTTTTGCCGGAATATTTTTTCATAAAAGGAATATTACGGTAGGTGTGAAACTTTTGGAAAGTTTCGAACTTTCCAAAAGTTGTGGTTCCTGGTTTAAATGTTCCCAGGGGTTTTCGCTCGTTAGTTTTAGGATCTTTTTTTCGCGAGTACAGGCGGTATTCTCCTGATTTTAGCTTCCTGATCATTGGCTTTATTTTTATCGTTATATA
>JBDTZL010000050.1:0-4498 GCA_040005125.1 Ginsengibacter sp. | reverse complement strand
AACAACAACGCCAGCATCCGCAACAACCTCCGGCCGAGCCGAAAAAATAATTTTTAGAAATGCTGTTTCTCAAACGCCGGACTTTTTTAAAGTCCGGCGTTTATGCGTTAGCGTAAGCCTGAAAAAGTGTAACAGTTTCTTTTGCTTCTTTTACATCATGAACCCTTAATATATTTGCACCGTTTTGTAAGGCGAGTGTGTTCAGTACAGTCGTACCATTGAGTGAATTTTCAGCGTCAATTTTGAGTGTTTTATAAATAGTTGATTTTCGTGAAAGGCCTGCCATTAAAGGCATTTCAAGTATTTTAAATATAGAAAGATTCTTAAGCAAAGTAAAATTATGCTGAATTGTTTTCCCGAAACCAAAACCAGGATCAACAATAACATCTTTGATTCCTGCCAGCCTGCACTCATCAAGTTTTTTTATAAAGAAATCAAGAATCTCTTTGAGTATGTTTTCATAGCTGGTATCATGATGCATCGTTTCGGGCACGCCTTTCATATGCATACATATATAGGGTACACCAAGTGAGGCCACTGTCTCCAGCATATTTTTACCCATGGCACCTCCACTGATGTCATTCACAATTGAGGCTCCCGCATTCACGGCCTCTTTTGCAACAGCGGCATGGTAGGTATCCACAGAGAGTATAACAGGATCAAATTCTTTTATAAGCATTTCAATAACCGGCAATACTTTTTCGATTTCTTCCTCTTCTGAAATTCGTTCGCTGCCAGGCCGTGTGCTTTGTCCGCCAATATCAAGAATATCTGCCCCTTCCGCAATCATTTGTCTTGCTTTAGTCAATATTGTATCCATATTTTGCAACCTGCTCCCCGCGTAAAAAGAGTCAGGAGTGATGTTCAGGATGCCCATTACCAATGGTTTTTCAATTAATACCAGCTTCCCTTTACAGTTCAATGAAAACATTGTGTGTTTATGATTAAATTTGGCGATAATTAGTATGCAAGTTACCACGGATCAACAATACGACAGCGTAATCAAAGGTTGCAGAGAAATCTTTCTGAAGAAAACAAAAGATTATGGAACATCATGGAGAGTCTATCGCCCCATTTCTATCGCCGACCAGATCTACATAAAAGCGAAACGAATCAGGAATATCCAGGAAACCGGTATCCAGAAAATAGAAGACGATGTGGCGGGGGAGTTTAAAGGAATCGTAAACTATGCAATCATAGGATTAATACAGCTTGATATACATGATGAGGAAATTGAGGAAATTTCTTCGGATGAAGTTACTAAGTTGTATGATGCAAAGGTTGCACTAACAAAAAAATTAATGGAAGATAAAAATCATGATTATGGGGAAGCATGGAGAGAAATGAGCCAGGAAAGTTTTGTTGATCTTATACTGTCAAAAGTACTTCGCATAAAGCAGATCATACAAAACGACGGACAAACATTAGTGAGCGAAGGTATAGATGCAAATTATTCGGACATTATGAATTATGCACTATTTGCATTAATAATGGCAAACACACCTCAAAGGTTTTAAACATCGTGAGGTGTAACAACCTGTGAGGTTTTGGAAACCTCACAGGTATATAAAAAGATAAAATATGAAAGTAATAGTCAATGCAGCGCGTGTTCTTACCGGCATGCTTTTTATTGTATCCGGTCTTGTAAAGGCAAATGACCCCCTGGGCCTTGCTTATAAAATGCAGGAATTTTTTGATGTATGGGCACAAAATTCATCTCTTACAAAAACCATGAACTGGCTTGATAATTATGCATTGCCATTTTCAATAATCATGATCACCCTTGAGATTATGGTAGGTGTTGGGATTTTGCTGGGAATATGGAAAAGATTTTTCAGCTGGATGCTTTTATTGCTTATTATTTTCTTTGGGTTTTTAACCGGCTACGCCGTGTTCTCGGGCAAGATAGCTACCTGTGGGTGTTTCGGTGATTGCATCCCATTAACGGCCATGCAATCATTTATCAAAGACTTAATCCTGTTTGCACTGGTACTTTTTATTTTTTTTGATACAAAATATATTACCCGCATCTTAACAGGGGGCGCTGATTTTTTCATCCTGCTGATTTCCGTTTGTATAGTCCTAGGATTTCAATGGTTCGCCCTGAGGCATATGCCGGTTATTGATTGCCTTCCTTTCAAAAAAGGAAACAATATTATCATGCTTAGAAAAATGCCCGCAGATGCGGTTGCCGATAAAAAGGATTTTAAATTCTTTTATAAAAAAGATGGAAAAGAGCAGGAGTTTTCAAAAAATAATTTGCCAGACTCTACCTGGGAATTTGTAAGAAGAGAAGATTTCATCATTGAAAAGGGAAAAAATAATGAACCGCCTATAAAAGATTTCTATATTACGACACTTTCCGGAAGCGATTCTACAGATGCCATACTGAATACGCCAGGGGAATACTATTTATTTTTTGTAAAGGATCTTTCGACAGGTACTGATTACTGGCTCGATAATTTTACTGCAATATATCGACTGGCAAAAAGTAAGAATATTCCATTGTTTATTATAGCGTCGCAGGCTACAGAGGCGTTCGGGTTTTTTAATGAAAGAAACACTTATAATATTCCAGTTCTGAGTCTTGATGCAACTGCGTTAAAAACTGCTGCGCGTACCAACCCTGAATTGTATCTCATGAAAGGCCCTGTCGTGGAAAACAAATGGGGATGGGCAGATTTTAAAAAGGCAGTAAGATAATAATTTGTCATTAGTCAATAAGTCATTGGGCAGTTGTGGCAGTTGTGAGTTGTCATTAGTCAATAGGTCATTATTCACTAGTGAGTACTTAAATATTGAAAGGCAAAAGGCGGTATTGACCATTGACCATTGACTAATGACTAATTGACCATTGCTCATTTACCATGCTCCAGCTTCTCATAAAAAAAATATTTTACGGACTATTAGTATTAGCCGGCGTTGTTGTAATAGTGTTTTTTATTTTCCAGGCATTTGCAGATCCTGCAAGACTAATAGCAGGGCAAACGGGTGATAAAAAAACAATGGACAATATCAGGAAGGATCTGTACCTCGATCAGCCAAAATGGAAACAATTTATATTATATGTCAATGATGTTTCACCTGTTGCTGTTCATACAAAACAGGAAATTGAAGAAAAAAAATTACACGGATTTTTTATCGGCGGTAATACAAAACTTGGAATTAAAATTCCTTACCTGAGGCGCAGCTATCAAACTAAAAAAGATGTCATCGACATTTTGCTGGAAGCTTTACCCGGTACCCTGATGCTGGCTTTTGCGGCTATGTTATTTGCTACCATTGCAGGAATTTTCCTTGGTGTCCTGGCAGCAGTTAAGCAAAACACATGGCTTGATACATCATCTGTTTTTGCAAGCGTTATCGGGATATCCGCTCCTTCATTTTTCATGGCAATCGTTATAGCATATGTATTTGGTGTAGTGCTGCACTCTTATACAGGGCTTTCTCTAACGGGCAGCTGGTTCAACATCGATGAAACTAACGGTGAACGTTACCTGACGTTACAGAATTTAATATTACCTGCCATCACGCTGGGGATTCGCCCTCTTGCCATTATTACTCAATTAACCAGGAGCTCAATGCTTGAGGTTCTCAGCCAGGATTACATAAGAACTGCCTATGCAAAGGGTTTAAGCCGAAACCAGGTTGTTTATCGCCATGCATTACGCAATGCTTTGAACCCGGTTATTACGGCCATTACAGGTTGGTTTGCCGAATTGCTTGCAGGCGCTTTTTTTGTGGAATATATTTTTGGATGGCAGGGGATCGGTAAAGTTACCGTAGATGCGCTTGAAAAATTGGACTATCCTGTCGTGATGGGCTCTGTGTTATTCTCTGCAACTATTTTTGTACTTGTAAACATCCTTTCCGATATCCTTTATGGCATTATTGACCCAAGAATAAAAATGAAATAGAGCGTTACAGGGCAGGGGCAAGCCATGCCACTACGAAACCAATATCATACATCACACACATCGTACATCAAACATCGTACGTGTCACATTACACCATCATCTTATCACAACTTCCCTAATCACTTTCTCACCAAGCGCTTCATTTACTCTTTCGATAATTTTTTCTTTTTGATACAGCAATTCATTTTTCAAGGGAGCTACTGTTGACGAAATAAATAGAGTTGAATTTATGATCTCAATTTTATCAGTATACCGGGCTATGGTTTTTCCCATAATCTTTTCCCATGCATCTTCTATCTGCAAAGCCTGTACGCCGCTTTTTAGCTTACTGCTTTTTAAAAATTGCTTTAATGCTTCACCAATTGATACTTCAGACATGTGATAAAGATAAGGTAAACGGAGGTTACATAAGTTGTTATACCAGGTATTCACACCTGCAGCCGGGTCCAGGCGGGGCAGGGCTTGCCGCTGCCCGCCTTGCAACCGCAAGGATATCCCCTACAGTTCTATTATCTGAACATCGCCGGCAAATTCGGATAATGCATTTATCAGCCTTTCCTTATGAGTATCTGTAATAAATA
>JBDTZL010000002.1:0-4499 GCA_040005125.1 Ginsengibacter sp. | reverse complement strand
CAACACCAGGAATTAAGCAAAAAGAAATTACAATATTTTGATAACGATTTGAAAGAAGATGGCAAACCCGTTGGAAATTATATTCCGTTTGTGGTTGAAACGTCTGTTGGATTAGATCGTCTATTCCTAACCGTTATAAGCGTCGCATATAGAAATGAAAAATGGACAAGGGAGGACGGAACAGAAGACAGCCGCGTTGTCCTGAATATTCCGGCAAAAATTGCTCCTTATAAACTCGCCATACTTCCACTGGTAAAAAAAGACGGGCTGCCCGAAATTGCCAAAAAACTTTTTAATGAATGCAAACAAAGCTTTCATACGTTCTATGAAGAAAAAGACAGTATTGGCAAGCGTTACAGGAGAATGGATGCCATAGGAACCCCGTATTGTGTTACTGTGGATCACCAGACAAAAGAGGATGATACAGTTACACTTCGTAACCGCGATACCATGATACAGGAAAGGGTTTTATTAACTGATGTGAAAGAAATAATAAGGGGTAAAATTGATTCATAAATTTGAGCCACGGTGCCAGCTTCAACTCATTCAACGATAGTCAATAAAATAGTAGCTTTCTTAACTGCCGTTATTGTATAAGGGACTTTTTCATGCAGCGCTACTATCTGCCCGCTCTCCATTTCAAAATCTTCAGATCCTGTTTTAAAAGATATTTTTCCGTCTATCAAATGCAGGCTCAAAACATTTTCAGGGTGTTCGGGCTTTATTTCCGCATTTTTACGCAAGGTAGTTAACACGATACGCATTTTATCTGACTTGAAAACTGTAATGGAATTCCGGTCGCTTCTTTTCCACTGCTTTTCACCCCTTATTTGTTTTATGAAAGAAGGAATGTCAATTAGTAATTGTGAAGCGTTGATCATACGTTCGCCATCCGGGCGGTTATGTGTTGATTCAATATCTTTATTTTCCATAAGAACTTTTTATTTATTGTTTCCAAAAATCATTCCTAATAATATGTGCAATTAATTTTTGCATTTTCACATTGGCACATTGGCTAATTAGCACATTAGCCAATTAACCATATAATTCAAGATGAATTGCTTTCCTGTCGTAGCCTAACGCGGCAATTTTTTGACGTGCATCGTCAATCATCGCTTTCCAGCCGCACAAATAGAAGGATGCAGGATTCAAATTTTGCATATTCTCGCAAGCTTCATTATTTTTTTTGCAGATTTCTTCATACAGGCTGTGCACATAACCTTTATATCCATCCCACCCCTCACGGCTTAACGTGGGCATGTAAAAGAAATTGTTAATCTTACTTTCCAGTGTCCTCATTTCCTCATAGTACAGCAGATCTTTCTGTGTGCGGCAACCAAAAATGAGGTAAAGGTTCTTATGGGAAATATTATGGAGCTGCATATAATTAAGCATGCTTCTGAAAGGCGCAATCCCGGTTCCCGTACAAATGAAAAACAAATCTTTTTCAATATTTTCAGGTAAGGTAAACACACCCTGGGCTCCCCGGAAAGTGAGCTCGCTGCCTACCGTTACTTCATGGAATAAATAGTTGGTCCCCGCGCCACCTTCAAGCAATACAATCAGCAATTCATATACATTGGTACCATCTGGCCAGCTCGCTATAGAATAGCTGCGCCATCTTTTATTTTTCTGTTCATGAATCGGAAGGTCAAGTGTAACAAACTGCCCTGCCTTGAAATGAAAAGATTCCAGTTCGTTTACCTTAATAAAAAAGCGCCTGGTATTATACGCCGCCTCTTCAATGCGTATCACCGTTCCCGTGCGCCAGGGTTCTAATGCCATGCAGATAAATTTAGAGTAAAATACAAATCTAATTTATAATTGAATACGTTAAAGGGGACTGCATCAAATGTTGCAAATCACAATTGTACCGGGTGGGTTCTAATACAATAGTTGCAAATAAATTGGTAAATATTTTATTTACGCGGCTCCCTGTAAATTATTTTAGGAATCAACAGGCATGCAATTTAACTTTGCACTTCCGAACAAAAGGCGCTGAATGAACCTGGATGTGTTGATGAATATGTATAAAAATGATCCCTGCATTTTTACAATTGCTGACAGGATCGTATTGTCAAAACCTCAGCACATGCACCTTTCAGGGCTTAGCGGAAGCGCTTCCCAATTTGTCGTTTCTGCGGTTTTCAACCACCCGGTTACCGCCCAGCTCAACCACCTCGTAATTTTAAGAGACGCTGAAGAAGCTGCTTACTTTCACAACACCATTGAAAATATTACCAAAGCTCTGGATGTTTTTTATTTTCCTTCTTCATTTAAAAACAAAAAAAATTATTCTCTTCTCAACAGCAGTCACGTAATGCTGCGAACTGAAGCTCTCACAAAGCTTAGCATAGGGGGAAATAAAAAAATTATTGTAACCTATCCCGAAGCCATTTTTGAAAAGGTTGTCTTATCAAAAACACTTACAGAAAATATTATTTCCTTTAAGCAGGGTGAAACGATTAATGTGGATAAAGTCCTTTCAGGTTTTGTTGATCATGGCTTTAGCCATAGCGATTTTGTTTATGAACCAGGACAATTTGCCGTACGTGGAGGCATACTGGATATTTATTCATATGGTAATGAAAAGCCTTACCGTATTGAATTATTTGGTAATGATATTGACAGCATCCGCATCTTTGATCCTGAAACCCAGCTTAGTGAACGCAAGCTGTTACAGGTAAATATTATTCCTAATGTTGAAACACAGTTTACAAGCGGTGAAAAAGTTTCCCTGCTAAATTTTCTCCCTGAAAATACCGTTGTATGGACCGAAGATTGGGAGTTCATCAGGGAAATAATTGACCAGCAGGAAGAAGATGTAAACCTTGCAGTTGGCAGCGCGCAGTTGGCAGTTGGTCGTTGGCAGGAGGAGGAATTAAATCAAAAGCAGGATATTTCCAGGGAAGATTTTGTAAGCGCTTCTATTTTAGAAGAGCAGGTTAAACACCGCCATATTGTTGAGTTTGGGACTAAATCTTATTTTTCAAAAAATAATCAATTAAAAAATACACAGTCCGGAACTATCAACAACCAACCGCCAAATGTTAACTTCAACACCACTTCGCAACCTGCCTTCAACCGTCAATTCAAATTATTAATTGATAATTTAAAAAACTTAGAATCAAAAAAATACAGCATCTTTATTTTTGCCGATAACCCAAAACAGCTGGAAAGATTACACACCATTTTCAGAGACCTGGATGCTGAAATTAATTTTACGCCGGTCCCTGTTTCCATACACGAAGGTTTTATTGATAATGATTTAAAAGCGGTTTGTTATACTGATCACGAAATTTTCCAGCGCTATCATAAGTACAGGGTAAAACAGGCTTTCAGTAAAAACAAAGCACTCACTTTAAAAATGCTCCGGGAACTGCAGCCCGGAGATTATATAACTCATATTGATCATGGAGTAGGCGTGTACAGCGGCCTTGAAAAGATTGAAGCCAATGGAAGGTTGCAGGAAGCTGTACGTATCGTTTATAAAGACAAGGACCTTTTATACGTCAATATTTCTTCCCTCCACAAAATAAGTAAATACAGTGGTAAAGAGGGAACAGTGCCAAAAATGAACAAGCTGGGCAGTGATGTGTGGAACAGGCTTAAGGAAAAGACAAAAAAACAGGTAAAAGATATTGCTACAGATCTTATAAAATTATATGCACAAAGAAAAAGCTTAAAAGGTTTTGCTCACTCACCCGATAACTACATGCAAACAGAACTGGAAGCTTCATTTGTATATGAGGATACTCCCGACCAAAACAAGGCGGTCATGGATGTAAAAAATGACATGGAAAAGCCTTCCCCAATGGACAGGCTTGTATGCGGAGATGTGGGCTTTGGCAAAACAGAAGTAGCTATCAGAGCTGCCTTTAAAACCTGCCTCGACGGGAAACAGGCTGCAGTACTGGTTCCTACAACTATTCTTGCGTACCAGCATTTCAAAACTTTCAGCGAGCGATTAAAAGATTTTCCTGTAACTGTTGATTATATTAATCGTTTTAAAACCTCTAAAGAAAAAAAAGAGACCTTGCAACAACTGGAAGCGGGCAAAATCGATATCATTATTGGAACACACGCACTGCTCAGTAAAGATGTAAAATTTAAGGACCTGGGAATAATGATCATTGATGAAGAACAAAAATTTGGCGTAGCATCAAAAGAAAAATTAAAGCAAATACGCATTACTGTAGATTCGCTAACACTAACGGCTACGCCTATCCCAAGAACTTTACAATTCAGCCTGATGGGTGCAAGAGACCTTAGTATCATAAATACACCCCCACCCAACCGCCAGCCTATTCAAACCGAAGTGCATGTCTTTAACCAGGATTTTATACGCGATGCCATTTATTATGAAACCGAAAGAGGTGGCCAGGTTTTCTTTGTTCATAACCGGGTGCACGGGCTCGCAGAAATGCGTGGGTTGTTACAAGGGCTTTGTCCTGACCTGAGCATTGCCTACGCGCACGGGCAAATGGAAGGCGACAGGC
>JBDTZL010000247.1:0-4502 GCA_040005125.1 Ginsengibacter sp. | reverse complement strand
GCCTGTGGCACACTCTGGTTAATAATTTTAAAGTAACCGCCTCCGCTTAACTTTTTAAATTTCACCAAAGCGAAATCCGGCTCTACGCCCGTAGTATCACAGTCCATCACCAGGCCAATAGTGCCTGTAGGTGCAATTACGGTGGTTTGCGCATTCCGGTAGCCATATTTTTCACCCATCATTACTGCATCATCCCATGCTTTTGTTGCTGCCCTCAATAAATAATCGGGACAATATTTTGCATTGATCCCCTGCGGTTTTATCTCAATTCCTTCGTAAGCATCCATTGCATCATAAGCTGCTGCACGGTGGTTGCGCATTACACGCAGCATGTGGTGTTTATTTTCGTCATACCTGCGAAAAGCACCCAGGTGAGCTGCCAGCTCTGCCGATGTTTTATAAGCAACACCTGTCATAACTGCGGTAATAGCGCCTGCAATACCGCGGGCCTTTTCACTATCATATGCAATACCACTTACCATGAGCATGCTGCCAAGATTAGCAAAGCCAAGTCCCAATGTTCTGTAATCGTAGCTAAGTTGTGCAACTTCTTTGCTGGGAAACTGTGCCATCAATACAGAAATTTCCAGTACTGTTGTCCACAGGCGCACTGTATATTCAAAACCGGCAACGTCAAAAGAATTATCATTTTCATTAAAAAACCTGCGAAGATTTACAGAGGCAAGATTGCAGGCAGTATTATCCAAAAACATATATTCACTGCAAGGGTTACTGGCTCTTATCGGGCCGCCTTCCGGACAAGTATGCCATTCGTTGATGGTAGTATTGTATTGTGTTCCCGGATCTGCACAACGCCAAGCAGCATAATTAATATCATCCCACAATTTTTTTGCTTTTACTTTTTTCATGGTGCGGCCATCACTTCGTGCTTTCAGTTCCCATTCACCATCTGCTTCAAGCGCGCGAAAAAATTCATTGGGTATGCGTACAGAATTATTACTGTTCTGGCCGCTGATTGTTTTGTAAGCTTCCCCTTCATAATCGCTCGGATAACCGGCATCGATTAATGCGGCTACTTTCTTTTCTTCTCCCACTTTCCAGTTTATAAAAGTTTCAATTTCAGGGTGATCCAAATCAAGACACACCATTTTGGCAGCACGCCTTGTTGTGCCACCGCTTTTAATAGCTCCTGCAGCCCGGTCTCCTATTTTAAGAAAACTCATCAATCCGCTGGATGTTCCACCTCCACTCAACTTCTCACCTTCACCCCGTATGCTGCTGAAGTTGGTTCCCACCCCGCTTCCGTACTTAAAAATCCTTGCCTCACGTACCCATAGGTCCATAATGCCGCCCTCATTTACCAGGTCATCTTCCACACTGAGTATAAAACATGCATGCGGTTGTGGCCGCTCGTAAGCTGACGTTGATTTTTTCAACTGCCCGTCATTTGCATCCACGTAATAATGCCCCTGCGGTTTTCCAGTTATGCCATATACTTCATTAAGGCCCGTATTAAACCATTGAGGTGAATTGGGTACACAGGATTGATTTAATATCCCGTATATAAGCTCTTCATAAAAAACCTGCGCATCTTCTGTTGTTGCAAAATAATTATTGCGCTCGCCCCATACACGCCAGCAATGAGCCATACGATGTGCGACCTGTTTAACTGAGGTTTCCCTGCCCGTTGTTCCGCCTGGTTGTGGCACACCGGCTTTTCGAAAATATTTTTGCGCTAAGATGTCGGTAGCAATCTGGCTCCATTGCCTGGGCACTTCCACATTATCCATTTGAAACACGATCTCACCTGTCGTATTTTTAATTATTGAACTACGGTAATCATATTCAAACATATCAAAGGGGGAAACACCTTCTTTGGTGAAATGCCGTGGGAAAATGAGGCCTGTTAAAGGCAGATGGTTAGTTGACATCGGGCTAATATTATTTTTAGGTTAATAATTACTTTTGAGCAATGCGGGAGAACGAAAATATTTTTTCTATGCCATAAAACACAGTGTAAATTTTGCACAGTCTGTGGAAAAGAAATGTGCATAGTTTGGGAAGTCATATGCACAGTGGGTTTAAAAATTTTTGCACATTTTTATCATATGGTTTTTACTGATAAAAACTTTTTTTACGCTTGCTAAAAACAGGTATTTATACTATGAGGACGGTAATTCAAAGAGTTTCACAGGCAACAGTCCACGTGAACGAAACAATAACCGGAGCTATAAAAAGAGGGCTTCTTGTATTAGTTGGGGTAGAAGACGCTGATACAGACGAAGATATAAAATGGCTCAGCAATAAAATTGTAAATCTTCGAATTTTTGATGATGAAAATCATGTGCCTAATATTTCCGTAAAAGAGGTTCATGGGGATATCTTAGTGGTGAGTCAGTTTACTTTGCATGCTTCAACTAAAAAAGGAAACCGTCCCTCTTATATAAAAGCAAGTAAGGCAGAAATAGCCATACCGCTTTATGAAAAATTAATCAATCAAATAGAAAATGATCTTGGAAAAAATATCGCCAAAGGTGTATTTGGAGCAGATATGAAAGTCACATTGATTAATGATGGGCCAATTACAATATGGATTGACACAAAAAATAGAGAATAGAACAGGTAAAAACGAATTTTAAGCACTAATTACACGAATTCAGCTTATGTTTATTTAATGGCGGAAATAATTTTAAAAGAAGAATCATACGAACTAATTGGTATTTGTATGGCGGTTCATTCAGAACTTGGAATGGGCTTCAGTGAAATCGTGTATAAAGATGCTCTTGAATATGAATTTAAATCAAGAGGAATATTATATATACGGGAAAAGCCCTACAAAATAAAGTACAAAGCATTCATTCTTCCTCATGCGTATAATGCGGATTTTATTGTTTACAATTCAATCATCCTTGAAGTAAAAGCTACATCAATAGTTGTAAATAATTTTGTCAAACAAACAATCAATTACCTGAAAGCATCCGGATTACAATTGGGCATTATCGCCAATTTTGGCGGGAAATCATTTGTATCAAAAAGAGTTGTATTCTAATTCGTGTAATTCGTGCCCAAAATTCGTGTTTTAAAAAATAAATTAGTGTATTAATGACTATTAAAGAAGCCCAAACCGAAGTTGATACCTGGATAAAAACTATCGGTGTAAAATATTTTAGCGAGCTCACCAACCTGGGAATTTTAATGGAAGAAGTTGGTGAGCTTTCAAGATTGATCGTAAGAATTTATGGCGAGCAATCTTTTAAGGAAACTGATAAAAATAAAAAGCTGAGTGATGAAATGGCTGATATACTTTGGGTATTAATTTGCCTTGCCAATCAAACCGGTGTTGACCTTACAGATGCACTACAAAAGAATTTTGAGAAGAAAAATCTGAGAGATGGAGAGCGGCATAAGAAGAATGAGAAGTTGAAATAGACATTCAGAATTTTTTATTAATCCATTTCTGTTTCTACATAGAAATTATATTCAATTTTTGAATATTTTCAGCGATTAAAATAATTTTTATCTTCTCAATAAATGGTTGTAACGTTTGATGTTTATTGTCTTTTGCAATTAGCACCACAAATTTAATTTGTACTTTGTCCAAATTTTGTTGATTTTTCAAATTTTTATCAAGCGTGATAAATATGTCAAAACCATTAAACGCAGCAAGTCCTAAAAGCTCTCCATTTTTCTTCCCTAACCATTTCATATCACGAACTGTTTCCACTGAGTGGTCGACGCCAAAATCTAATTTAAGCTTAGTCGGAATATTTTCATCAAGTAAAATTTTCATTCAGGATTTTTTCAGTTGTAATTGACTTTCCCGCCATTTGCAAAACCTGCACAGCAAATTCCTTATTTACTGAAGGAAAATTTTCTAAAAATTCATCCAGTGTTTCTCCTGTTTCTATATAATCAAACAAACTTTGAATAGGAACACGCGTGCCGGTAAAAACAGGTGTACCGCCCATAGTTTCAGGATCAATATTTATAGGACCGTAGTTCATTATTTATGATTTAATGTGCCGTAAAGTTACAGATTGTTAGTTTGCAAAAGAGCCTCTGAGAGTGTTGCAAAAAATCCCGTATAATATCCTCTTCCTAAGGTAAAAAAGTTTTATGAGATTGGGACGGCCATCATCAAAATAAAAAATCTACCTAAATCGCAGCGTTTTGGAAGATTTAAAAGGGGCTTCTTATATTTGCCCTCTTATGGCAAATGAATCAAATAATTTCAGTGAAATAATTGCTCATTGCAAAGAATATGGGTACATTTTTCCTTCCAGTGAAATATATGATGGATTAAGCGCGGTATATGATTACGGGCAGAACGGTTCCCAATTGAAAAAAAATATTCGTGATTACTGGTGGAAAAGTATGACCCAGCTCCATGAAAATATTGTGGGTATTGACGCGGCAATATTTATGCACCCGCTTACCTGGAAAGCAAGCGGACATGTTGCCAATTTCAGCGATCCCATGATTGATAATAAGGATAGTAAAAAACGATATCGTGTTGATCATCTTATAGAAGCACATGCAGA
>JBDTZL010000243.1:0-44424 GCA_040005125.1 Ginsengibacter sp. | reverse complement strand
ATAACGATGGCCTTATGGATATTTATATCAGCAATACTATTTATAAAGATTCTCTGAGAAGGCGAAATATTTTATATGTAAACCAGGGAGTGGATAAAGATGGTATACCTCATTTTAAAGATATGGCTGCTGAATATGGTTTGGATATTCACGTGCAATCGACCATGGCCAGCTTTTTCGACTATGATAACGATGGAGACTTAGACATGTATCTGACGGTTAATGAGGCATCTAATTCAACCAACCCATCCGTTTTTCGTCAACGACATGGGGGAATCACAGTGCCCAGCAGGGGAAGGTTGTTTCGGAATGATATGGATACAGTTTTGAAACACCCTGTATTTCACGATGTTTCTGATGAGGCAGGAATAAAATTTGATGGATTTGGTCATTCTGCCACCATTTGTGATATAAACAATGATGGCTGGAAAGATATTTATGTTTCCGATGATTTTATTTCAAATAATATACTTTATATCAACAACCACGATGGCACTTTTACAGACCGGGCGAAGGAGTATTTTAAACATACCTCTTTCAATTCGATGGGGCAGGATGTTGTAGACATTAACAACGATGGTTTACCAGATGTGATAGAACTGGATATGAGCCCCGGGGATAATTACCGCAAAAAAATGATGACGGGGCCGAACAGCTATCAGACCTATCAAAACTTTGATCATTTTGGGTATCAATACCAATATGTTCGCAATACCTTGCAACTTAACCAGGGGCCTTCCACAGGGCAAAATGACACGATCGGCATCCCTGCTTTCAGCGATATTGGTTATATGAGCGGGATCTCCCAAACAGACTGGAGTTGGTGCCCCTTAGTGACCGATTTTGATAACGACAGCTACCGGGACCTCGTTGTTACTAATGGTTTTCCAAGGGACGTTTCAGATCATGATTTTGTTGCCTACCGGCAAAAGGCAAACGGGCTGGTAAACTCTATGGCACTTTTAGGAGAAATCCCGCAGGTTAAACTGCATAATTATGCCTTTCATAACAAAGGAGATCTTACTTTCAGCAATGTTACTACCGAGTGGGGGCTTGATGTACCCACATTTTCCAGTGGAGCGGCTTACGCAGATTTTGATAATGATGGTGCCATGGATATGGTAATAAGCAATATAAACGACGAAGCGTTATTGTACCGGAACACAACACGGGATAAAGACACAATAAACACCAATTTTTTACAGGTAAGATTTCATGGCGATAAACAAAATGTCAATGGAATAGGCACTTCTGTAACAATTTTTTATAATAATGATAAACTCCAGGTATATGAGAATAATCCTTATCGTGGTTACATTTCCTCCGATGAAAACATAGCCCATTTTGGGTTGGGCAAAACCAAAATGGTAGATTCTCTTGTAATAAAATGGTACAACGGTAAAGGGCAAACGATAAAAGGTGTAAAAGCAAACCAGGTCCTAACAGCAGATATTGCCAATGCCGGGGACAGTCGCTCATTACAGCATTCAATAATTGCAGAAAATAGTTTGTTTACCAATGTAACCGGTTCTGATGGTATCAATTTCAAACATAGAGATCCTGATTTTATTGATTTTAATATCCAGACCTTATTGCCACATAAGTTTTCGGAATACTGTCCAGCTATTGCAACCGGCGATATTGATGGAAATGGATTGGACGATATGGTGGTTGGGGGTAATACATATAATCCTGCCCAGTTGTTTTTACAGCAGGAAGATGGAAGATTTATTCAAAAAAATTTGTATGCCGGGAATGTCAATCCTCCTGGCACGTACAAAGATGAGGGGATATTGGTTTTTGATGCCAATGGCGATGGTAAGCCAGATGTATATATTTCAAATGGGGGATATCAAAATGAACCTGGCAGCAGGAATTACCAGGACAGGTTGTACATCAATGATGGAAAAGGAAATTTTTCGTTAGACTCAGTTGCCCTTCCTGAAAATTTTACAAGTAAACTTTGTGTGCGAGCCTTCGATTATAATAAAGACGGGAAGATAGATTTATTTGTCTCCGGTCGTGTTGATCCATGGAATTATCCCAAAGCTGTAAGCAGCTTTATTTTTAGAAATGATTCCAAAAACGGGACAGTTAAATTTACTGATGTAACGGCTGAAGTAGCTCCGGATTTGAAGGATATAGGAATGGTATGTGATGCACTTTTTACTGATTTTGACAATGATGGCCAGAATGATTTAATACTGGCCGGCGAATGGATGCCGGTGACATTTTTAAAAAATGAAGGTGGCAAATTTAAAAATGTTACTTCCGGCTCCGGAATAAGCGATAAAACCGGCTGGTGGAATTCAATTGTTGGCGGAGATTTTCGAAATACAGGCCTTACTGATTATATTGTAGGTAACGCAGGGTTAAATACACTTTACCAGGCCAGTGATCAATACCCGGTTTTTATTACAGCCAACGACTTTTCCCATAATAACAGCTATATTCCGGTAGTATCCTTGTTTCTGCCCGATAAAAATGGTGGTCAACTAAAAGAATTTCCTGCCGACGGAAGGGACGATATTATTGAACGCATTCCTGCTTTACGAAAACGCTTTAACAATTATAAGCCCTTTGCGTTAGCTACAATGGATGACATTTTTCCAGACTCTTCACGAATAGGCGCTCAACGCCTGAAAGCGACCATGCTGCAATCCTGCTACCTGCGCAATGACGGACATGGAAAATTTACAATGATCCCACTACCAAAAGAAGCACAATTTTCTGCATTAAATGGAATGGTGGCAGATGATTTTGATGGAGATGGCAA
This sequence comes from Ginsengibacter sp., assembly GCA_040005125.1. Classification (GTDB taxonomy): domain Bacteria; phylum Bacteroidota; class Bacteroidia; order Chitinophagales; family Chitinophagaceae; genus Ginsengibacter. The sequence continues at coordinate 41,648 of JBDTZL010000243.1, read as the reverse complement.
CCTCGATATTGCAATTAATACAAACGATTATGGGACCGATGTAGGTATTGGCCGCTATGATGCCCTTAATGGCCTGGTATTAAAAGGCGATGGTAAAGGGGGATTTGTTCCACTCAGTATTCTACAGAGTGGAATTTTTATCCCGGGGAATGGTAAGGCTCTTGTTAAATTAAGAGGGAAAGATAATCAATACCTTCTCGCCGCCTCGCAAAATAAAGGCCCGCTACAGGTTTATAAACTCAGGCATCCCGGAACTGAAATTGCTTTTTTACCTGATGATATCTATGCTATTGTTACCAAAGAAAATGGTTCGAAACAAAAGATAGAAAACTATTCCGGCAGCTCTTTTCTTTCCCAGAGCGGTACGTTTTTTTCCATAGGAAATGATACTAAATCTGTAACTATAGTAAATTCCCGTGATCAGCAACGGAATGTCTTCAATAGGTAGTATTGTTGCTACCTTGTAATCCAGGTAATGAGCACTTTCATCGTAAGAATCGTAGAATGGCAATTATATTGTTGCAGCAACCAATTCAACAATTGATTCGTTTTGTGACAGGATAATACTTTGTAATAACGCAATTCACGAATATAATATTTTCAAAAGAAAATAATCCGGGGGGTGTTTTTTGCAACTTTTTAGTAATTATATAATGATCTAATGTCTACATAACGGGCTGTTTTAGAATCTTAAATGAATCAATAAATTATTATATAAGATTAAAAAAGATAAAATTTCATTGTATTGTGCAAAAAAAGTACTTTTTAAGAAATTATTAGTTGTTATGCATCACAATCATAACTTTGAGTGTCAATTATAGTACTGTATCTCTTTCAGTACTTCTTACGAAGCTTTTTTTAACCATTTATTGACTGATATGACCATGAAAACTGTTGCCTGTTCACGAAAACATTTTGTCTGTTTTAATTTTTCATTCCTCTTCCTAATTGTTTTTTTTATTCCTTCATTTACCTTTGCACAGGCTAAAACCATTACCGGTAAAATAACCGGATCTGATGGGGTACCGATTGCGGGGGTTTCTGTTCAGGAGCAAGGTACCAGTACCGGAACTGCAACAGATGCCACTGGTAATTTTTCTCTGGGTGTGAGTGGGGCCAATGCATTATTGAAAGTATCTTCTTTGGGATATGAACCCCAGACCATTTCCCTGGGTGATCGTTCAGACGTTCCAATAATACTTCGCGCCTCTTCTGCCAAAGAATTGGAGCAGGTGATTGTGGTAGGTTACGGTACCCAGCGCAAAAAAGATCTCACCGGTGCGGTATCAGTTGTGACTGCTGCTGACATAGCCAATCGTCCAATTGTGGACGCGGGTGAGGCTTTACAAGGAAAAGCTGCGGGGGTGGAGGTTACCTCTAATTCGGGTAAACCGGGTGCAGGATTGACTATTCGCGTGAGAGGCTCATCTTCTATCAGCGCCGGTAATGATCCATTGTATATAATAGATGGTATTCCTACGACAGATATTTCGGCTTTCAATCCAAACGATATAGAATCCATCTCCATTTTAAAAGATGCAGCTTCTGCATCAATCTATGGCACCCGCGCCGCAAATGGAGTGGTGTTAATTACGACCAAAAAAGGTACGCCTGGTAAATCGAAAATCAATTTTAGTACTTATTTGGGTACAACATCTGCTACCAAAAAATTATCGGTATTAAATGGTAAGCAATACCAGGATTATGCCAATGAGCAAAAAGGCTCTGTTGTAATTACAGACTCGATGGTACAGGCAAACGATATCAACTGGCCCGACCAGGTTTTTCAAAACGGAAGCCAGCAGAATTATCAGTTATCAATTGCAGGTGGAAGCGACAAAACGCAACATTATATTTCCCTGAACTATACCAACCAAAAAGGCATTATCAAGCCAGCCAATTTTGACAGGTTAACCGGGAGAGTAAATTTAACAACCAAGGCAACCGACTGGCTAACCTTTATTACAAGTACAGTTATTTCCCGCTCACATAATAATGATGTAACAGACAACGCCAGTGTTGCAAGAGGTGGTGTTGTATTGTCTGCATTGGAAACACCGCCTACTGTGCCCAAATTTAATGCAGATGGAACAATAGGAGTAAATCCTTTAACCGGCTGGGACAATCCTCTAAGTTCCATTTTAGGTTCGTACGGAAAAACCCTGGACGACCGGTTGCTGTCAAATATTGGGGCAGATGTAAAGTTGTTCAAGGGTCTTGTATTTCAATCCCGTTTTGGAATTGACTATGAAAACAATCAGACGACTTCTTTTTTAGATCCTTTTCTTACAGTGAATGGAAGAAATACCCATGGCCAGCAATCGCAAACAAAAAATAACATGCTTACGTGGTTAAGCGAGCAGACTTTAAATTACAGTAAGACCCTGGGCAAAAGTCATTTTACTATTTTAGCCGGTTGGACGGCGCAGGATTCACACACCGATCAAACAACTATTTCGGGTTCTTTTCTCGACACGATTTACAGGCATCTACCGTGGGATCAGACTTATTTACGCGACTCTATCAAGTCGCCCGGAACAAAATATATAGATGATTGGGCATTGGTATCTTACCTGGGCAGGATAACATATGACTTTGATAGCAAATATTTATTACAGGCGAATTTACGTTCGGATAACTCCTCAAAATTTGCTCCTGGAAACAGAACTGCAACATTTCCCTCATTTTCTGCGGGGTGGAGAATTTCCCAGGAAGGTTTTATGAAGGCTGTACCATTTATCAGTGATTTAAAACTTCGGGCAGGCTGGGGACAGAATGGTAACCAGGAAGGCATAGGAAGTTTTGCCTATTTGCCGCTTTCTACCATAGATCCCAATACCGGCGCTGTAACTGCTTCAACGATCGCTCCGCAGAGCCTGACATGGGAAACCAGTACGCAAACAAACATAGGTGTTGACGCGAGTTTTCTAAATTATAGATTAACATTCTCCGGAGATTTTTATATCAAAAAAACTAAAAATGTTTTGTACAATGTGCAGCTGCCTTCACAGGCCGGGTTTTCTACTGCACCGGTAAACGGGGCAAACATGCAAAATATCGGGGAAGAATTTTTAATATCCAGTAAAAACATCGTAAAGGGTAACCTGAGATGGAACACTGATTTTACCATTTCTTTTAACCAGAATAAAATAACCGCCCTTGTTAATGGAATTACTTTTGTAAATGGTTACGGCAGCGTTTATGCCAGGGGGAATGCCATTGCATTAACACAGGGATATGGATTGGGAGAATTTTATGGATATGTAGCAAAAGGGGTAGATCCCACCAACGGGCACGAGCTGTATTTGACCCAGGGCGATACGTTATCAGATAACCCATCACCTTCCAGCCGCAGATTGCTCGGTAATGCCCAGCCAAAGTTCATTTATGGGATGACCAATAATCTTTCCTATAAAAACTTTGATCTTACCATATTCATACAAGGTTCACAGGGTGGAAAGATATTTAATGCAGGCAGGTTGGAAGCAGAAGCCATGGTAAACGCGGCAAATCAAAGTTCTGCGGTACTTGCCCGGTGGAAACAAAAGGGAGATATAACAAATATACCCGGTGTAAGCACAGATGCAACTACCAACAATTCATTGATCTCTACGCGTTTTCTTGAAGATGGTTCCTACCTGCGGTTCAAAACTATTACACTATCGTATAGGTTCAATCCGAAATTAATTAGCAGGTTAGGACTGGGAGAAACATCCCTTTACGTATCCGGGAATAACCTTATTACAATTACAAAGTATAAAGGTTTTGACCCTGAAGTTAATTCCAACGGAAACCCGATCAGGGTCAATCCCGACGGAACAGCAAGCAACGATAATGAAAGCAGAAATATTTCCCTGGGATTGGATGGCGGGGCTTATCCCCAATCTAAAATGTTCCTCGTGGGGTTAAACATAAGTTTAAAATAATTTCAAAATGAAAAATAAAATCTTCAAGATTGTTTTGTTACAGGCCTTTGTGGTGCTTGTATTATCCGGTTGTTCTAAACTCCTGGACAAAAAACCCGTTACACAAACTGTTACAACAACAGGGAATGCCTCGATCACCGCGGCGGACGCAGAGAATTTAATATTGGGTGTTTATACCGAGTACAAAGGCTATAGCAATGGGATAGAATTTAATGTTTTGGACCGGGTTGTTAATGGTGACGTAACTGCTGATAATGCTTATGCCGGTGGTGATAATCCGGATAATATTACGTTGGATTTTTTTAAAGCCAATCCATTAAATGGTAATATTTCCCGTGACTGGGGCGATGGGTATGCAATGATCGCTAACGCCAATCTTGCAATAGCACAGGTTTCAGCTTGTAACGACCCTGCATTAAGTGCTGAGCGTAAGAGCCAGATTTTGGGAGACGCCCGTTTTATGCGTGCATTTACCTATTTTGATTTGGTGCGCCTGTTTGGCAAAGTTCCTATTGTGTTAACTCCCGCTGATCAAACAAATTCTGAAAACCTGATAAAATCTGTGTTGGTTGCTCAATCTTCAGTTGATTCTGTATATGACGCTGTTCTTAATGATATGTGGTTTGCAAAAGCGACAGTTAAAGATATAGGCGCCGATCCATCCAAATGGACCGTTTCCAAAGGCGCTGTAAATGCCATGCTGGCCAAAATATATGCAACCAAATCGCCGGCAAATTGGGATTCAGTTGCTTTCTATTGCGACCAGGTAATTCCGAATTATTCTTTGGTTTCCAATTTCAATTACTTATGGGATAATAATCATAAAAACAATAGTGAAGCTATTTGGGAAATAAACTTTTTTGGATATGGATCCAATGATTTTATCGGGAACTGGGCGCCGTCCATATGGGTAGGTGGATCTACCGGGGCATATGACGGGGGCGGTTGGAAAAAGTTCAACACGCCTACAAATGATTTGGTAAATACTTTTATTGCAGAACATGATAGTGTGCGATTGAACGCTTCAATTACTTTTCTGGATATTACAGGGCAGTGGACGGATATATATTGGGCGCCTGGTCACTATCCATTCCTTACAAAATATAATGATCCGGCTAACGGCATCAACGATGTTTACCTGATTCGCCTGGCAGATATTTTACTCTTAAGGGCTGAGGCGTATAATGCAAAAAGTGATATTACAAATGCGGCCAGCCTGGTTAATGAAGTAAGGGCTCGTGTGGGCCTGCCTGCTACCACTGCGGCTACCCAGGCCGATATGGCATTGGCAATTGAAAAAGAAAGAAGATTGGAATTGGCTTTTGAAGGCCACAGATGGTTTGATTTGTTAAGAACCGGAAGAGCTATAGATGTTATGAACGCTCAAACAGATGGTAAAGGAAAAAACCTTAATTATAATGTTCAGCCATTTCAGCTATTGTGGCCTATTCCGCAAACTCAATTAGATTTGAATCCTTTATTAAAACAAAATCCAAGTTATTAAAATATCTAAATAAACCCAGGTAATTCTTAGCTGGGTTTTGTATAGTAAGCTTCATACCTCACTACACCCTTCGCTATGATCCCGATCATTGCATGTGCATTAATTATTTTACAACTTCCTGTGATAATAAGGAACTCAGAAGATGTTTAAAAATGATTTGTAAGATTTCGTATAAGTATAAAAGTGGCCGTGGGCACCAGGGCCAGGGCGGAACGCCGCAGTTGGTCCCTCACCAACCTCTGCCTACGGACAGGCAGGCCGCAATATGGTAAACGAAAATTTCATTTTTAAACAGCTTCTCAACTATAAAATCCCTCATAATAAAAAAATCGACAATTTTCATTGAAATGAATTCAAAGATTTGTCTTTTACAAAAAGAAAGAATAATAATATAGAATGGCCGTTTCTGAAACTAACACGGATAGCAGATTTAGCAGGCTGTAGGGCTTGTTGTACAAAATGTTAATTATATGCATCTAAATCATTACTTTGCGTGTCTTTATAGTACTGTTATTATTTCAGTATAATACCGCGTTTTATTTATAACCTATATTGATATGCCTACAAAAACTGCCATTTCTTCACAAAAACAATTTTTCAATTTCTTCTTTTCATTTATTTTTCTTTTTGTTTTTTTTGTTCCAACACACCTTTTTGCACAGGCTAAAACTATTACCGGTAAAGTGATTGGCTCAGATGGTGCACCTGTTGCCGGGGTAACTGTGCAGGTAAAAGGAGCCAGTACCGGTACTGCTACAGATGCATCCGGTAACTTTTCATTGAATGTGGAGGATGCCAATGCAACGGTAGTAATATCTTCTTTGGGTTATGATACACAAACCATTGCATTAAACGGGCGTTCTGAAATTTCAATAACGCTCAAAGGCTCAGTTGCAAAAGAACTGGAGCAGGTAATAGTTGTTGGTTATGGCACCCAGAGAAAAGTAGATGTAACGGGAGCAGTAGCTCATGTAAATGGAGATCAGTTAACAAAGCAACCTGTAATAACGGTTACACAAGCTTTGCAAAGTAAGATTGCCGGTGTGCAGGTGTCAGGCAGCGGGCAACCTGGTAGCTCTCCACAGGTTATTATCAGAGGTGCAGGATCTATTTTAGGTGGTGCAAATCCCCTATTTATAGTTGATGGAATATGGACGGATGATATCACTAATATCAATACTGCAGATATTTTATCTGTTGATGTTTTAAAGGATGCTTCGTCTTGTTCTATATATGGGGTAAGAGGCGCTAATGGTGTAATATTAATTACTACCAGGCAGGGTTCAGGTAAACTAAAAGTTACCTATTCCGGTAATGCCGGTGTGCAGCAGGCAGCGTATATTGTTCCAATGGCTAATGCTCACGAATATGTAAATTATGAAATGGCTATAACCGGTTTGCCCTTTGACTCCACCGGTTATTCAACAAATTGGTATAAGCAGGTTTTGCGAAATGCTTTTTACCAGTCTCATAATATTTCTGTTTCCGGCAGTAGTGATCATAACAAGTATTCATTAAGTGCAGGCTATCTGACTAACGAGGGAATTATTATTTTCAACAAGTATAAACGCTACACTATTCGTTTAAATAATGAATTTAATCCAACGTCTTTTCTAAAAATTGGTACCACTGCTTCGTTTGCCAACCAGGCATCTCAAAACGTACCTACCGGAACTATTACAGAAGATGCATACCGGGCTGCTCCTCTTGTACCATCTGTAATAAACGGAAAATTTGGTAATACTTCTGTGTACCAAAATGTAGGTAACCCTGTATTGGATGCTCAAAACACCAATGATTTAAGTCATAATAATACTTTGCAGGGAAATGTTTATATAGAAGTAAAGCCTGTTAAATCCATTGCAATAAGGTCAACATTTAGTGATGAACTTATTTTCGGCGATGACCGCGCTTACACGTATCAGCATCCGAACGATACTACTTTTTTTAATGTTAATGGCGGTAGCCAGGGCGCTACAAGAAGCCTTTTAGCTATTTCAAATTCAAAATCTTATCATTGGGTTTGGAGTAATACAATTACTTATAGCAAAGACTTCGGAAGCAACAAAGTAACTGTGCTTGCAGGTACCGAAGCGCAGGAATTTTATAACATAGGTTCTACCGCATCGAGGTTTAGTGTGCCGCCAATACAAAGCGAGTGGTATTTGCAGAATGGCGATCAGGCATTTCAGTTTAATAATAGTTCTGTAGAAAAATACAGAACCAATTCTTATTTCGGAAGATTATTTTATAGTTATAAGGACCGCTACCAGTTTACCGGGAATTTTCGCGCAGATGCCAGCTCGGTTTTTTCTTCATCCCACAGATGGGGATACTTTCCGGGTTTAAGTGCCGGATGGGTTATCAGCAAGGAAGCGTTTATGCAAAACCAACATATTTTTAATTTCTTAAAATTAAGAGGCAGTTGGGGCGAATTGGGCAATTCGGCTATTCCTCCGGATGGTTCAGTTCAAACAGTATTAGGCAATATACCTTATTTCTTTAATAGTGGTGCAACCGCTTCAGGTGCCACAACAGGCTCCATAGTGCCGCAAATAAAAGACCTTAACATTCATTGGGAAACTACCAAAGAAGCTGATCTGGGGCTTGAATTTGCGTTATTAAACAGCAGACTTACGGGAGAAATAGATATTTATGATAAAAAGGTCAATGACGCTTTAATATATGTACAGGTGCCCGGTACTTTTGGCAGCCAGGCAAATCCCAATAGCAGTATCACGCCGGGTGACGTACTTACCAATGCAGCTACAATCGATAATAAAGGAATAGAATTTTCTATACGCTGGCATGATAATATTGGTAAAAACTTTTCCTATTTTATTGGAGGTAACGCCACATCCAATAAAAACAGGGTGGTGAGTCTTAATGGAGGTTTGCCAATTTTTGATGGTAATATAAATGGATATTTTACCACCGAAACCAAGGCTGGTTATCCTATAGGCGCTTTCTTTATGAGAAAGGTTTTAGGCGTTTTTCAAAACCAGGCTGAAATTGACGCATATGTTGACAAAAGCGGCAAGCAGCTTCAGCCCGGCGCACAGCCCGGTGAATTTAAGTATCAATACACTGCCGATGGAACATTAGACACTGCCTTCGAAGGTTCTTACCAGCCTAAACTATATATCGGGTTTTCAACAGGGTTCAATTATAAAGCTTTTGATTTTTCAATTGATCTTTATGCAAACATTGGCAACCAGGTTTATAATGGTAAACAACAGGCAAGGGTAGCGTCCAGGGATAACCTGGAGAAATCAGTTTCTACAAGTTATTGGACAGCACAAAATAAATCGAACACGCAGCCGTTTGCTAACGGTGGTAATCTTCCCGCTTCTTCTTATTTCCTTGCCCAGGGCACTTTTGCGCGCATTAATAACATAACGCTTGGCTATACCCTGGCTCAAAAAATAATAAAAAAGCAAAAGATAATTACTGATTGCAGGATATTCCTTAATGCACAAAACCCTGTTACTTTAAAAAAATATAGTGGTTTTTCTTCAGAGTTGCCAGGTTCTTCACCTACCAATGCGGGCATAGAGCTAAGTACTTATCCTACAACAAGGACTTTTGCTTTCGGTATTAATCTTGGAATCTGATGCAAGATTAAAATGATAATGAAAAATGAAAATAATTTTTAAAAGATGAAAAACAGAACCCTCAAACTTTTTTGCTTTATTTTAATAATAAGTACAGGATGCAAAAAAACGTTTTTGGATGTACCCATTCAGGGACAAGGAACTCCAACAACAGATCCCCAGGTTGCTCTAAACGATGTTACGGGAGCTTATAATGCACTCATAACACCCGACCCAACACAAGGTGGATTTGGAAGTTATGACATACACGGAATCTACTTTATCACGGTTACAAATATCATGTCCGATGATGCAGATAAAGGCAGTTACGCAACCGATCAACCCCTGGCGGCTGCTATAGATAATTTTACTTTAACTTCAGATAATACATTCATAGCAGGCTTATGGCGCGGATATTATGCGGGAATATCAAGAACGAACAATGCCATTAATGGCCTTGCACAGGCTGCATTGCCCACCGCTAAAGTCGCCACCCTTACAGCAGAAATGAGATTTCTGCGTGCTTATTTTTATTTTAATATGGTGCGGATGTTTGGTGGCGTTCCCCTGGTATTAACGGTTCCTACGAGTCCCAAAAACCAGGACAGTTCATTTTATCACCGGGCTACCGCCAGTGATGTTTATAATAAAGCAATTCTTCCTGATTTGCAATTTGCCATCGCAAATTTACCTTTAAAATCTGCTACAGATGTGGGCCGTGCAACAAAGGGTGCAGCAGAAACTTTACTTGCAAAAGTAGATATATATTTAAAAAACTGGCAGCAGGCCGATAGCCTTACCCAGGATGTAATTACTTCAGGCCAATACCAGTTAATGCCTGATTACTCTGTTCTTTGGAGGCAGGTGGGAGATAATTGTGCTGAATCAATATTTGAAGTGGAAACGGGTATTTATGGTAATGCTGACTATGGCATTCCAAGTTACGTAGAATTTCAGGGGCCAAGGCAGGATAACGGAATGGGAACACCTTTCACGCCTTGGAATAATCCGGGCTTTAACCAACCTTCAGGTGACGATGGATTTGGGTTTGATGAGCCTTCCTCCAATCTTGTTGCAGCTTATGAGCCTGGTGATGTAAGAGAGGCGGCTACCATAATAAGCCTGCCGGCTTCATCTCCTCCGGATACTTTATATGACGGATTTACCATTCCTTCCTTAATTGATTTGAGTATTAATTATAATTATAAGGCATACCACAGCAAAGTTTTGACAGGCGGCGCAAGGCCTCAGCTTGAAGCGTTTGATGGAAATCGCGGATTATGTCAGAAAAATCTTCATATACTCCGGTATGCTGAAGCGTTGCTAATTAAAGCCGAAGCTGCTAATGAACTTGGCCAGACCGGTGACGCTATTCAATATTTAAATATGGTGAGAACAAGAGCGGCGCTTCCCGGTACAACTGCCGCTTCTCAACCTGACCTGAGAACGGCGATATGGAATGAACGCCGTGTGGAGTTAGCTATGGAGCATGACAGGTTCTGGGATTTGGTAAGGCAAGGAAGAGCAGCACAGGTGATGATAGCATCCGGTAAAACAAATTTTTCGGCAGGTAAAAATGAATTATTACCGATACCTTCGTCAGAAATAGCCGTTAGCGGTGGCTCTCTTATCCAAAATCCTGGATACTAATTATTAAAAGTTATTTAATTTATGCTAATCTTTAACAATTTACGTGGCTCACCATTTGTATCTTTCCCGATAATTTAGAAAAATACCTTTAAAATTTAAATCAAAAACAACTATGAAATCATTAAAATTAAACTTACTGGCAATAGCCTGTATTACCTTTATCGCAACTATTGCCGTTCAATCATGCAAAAAAACGTCTACCCCCCCAGGCCCATCAGGTCTGAGCGTAACCTCTGGTGCAAGTGATACCATAGGGAAAACTTACACATTAACTATTGCTGGTGCTAACCTTACCAGTGCTTCGGTTTCAACTGCCGCACCTGGTGTAACTATAACAGGTGTCTCTGCAACGGCTACAACCATTACAGGAACCATAGCAATTGGCCCCAGTGCTACACCAGGCCCGGTAACCTTAACAGTTACCACTTCTGCCGGAACTTCCACTGTTACAATTACGGTTGTTGCCATTCCTCTTATCGGGGGCTATGCTTCCTCGGATTCGGTGGGTGCTGCCAATTTAATCGCTTATTGGCCTTTTGACGGAAATGCAAATGAAACCAAAGGCGGAATGACTCCCACTGTTGTCGGTACGATAACTTATACACCGGGTGTAAGAGGACAATCTTACCAGGGAGCGGCGGGTGCATACGCAACTTATACTCCAAGTGCTGCATTTACAACTACCAGCCTTCCAAGTTATTCAGTTTCAGTATGGTATCAGTTGCCTGCCACTGATCCGAGTTATAGCTCAGTAACAGGCCAGGATACACTCACACAGGGTATGTTTTTCTTACATGGTAATAGTGACTGGTTACTAATTAATGAAATTGAACCATTTCACGCAGATTCGATTAGGATTCATGCGGGCTTTCAGGATTTCGCTACGCCATCCGCAGCCTATCATGGATTCGTGCCAGAAACATTTAATACTGCGGCAATAGGTAAATGGGTTCATTTTGTAGTAACTTATAATGGAGGAACATCTACTTATATCACATATCAAAACGGTGTTGCTACTGGTGCAAATACTGCCTTTACAAGTGGTAAGTATGTCACACCCAACCCGCTTTTTACAGATGGCAGTATGGCGACTCCATTAGGTAATCTTGGCTTTGCTCCACAAACACCAACAACTGTAGTTGTAGGTTCATGGCCTGATGGTTTATTTGGACAAGATGCTGCTAAAAGTACATTCCGGGGCCAACTAGATGAAATGAGAGTTTATAATAAAGCTTTAACTCAGCTGGAGGTTACAGGTTTATTCTTAAATGGACAGGCAGGTAGGTAATTTTTTCTATATACTATAATATTGAAGCCGCCTTTATTGGCGGCTTTTTTAGTATGCGCCACGCATGCCATAGCCGGGCTAAGTTTTACTTATCACGTGAATCATTCTGATGTATATGGCGAGCCCTATTTTATGTACCGCCAGTCCTATAATAACAAAGCTGCAATCCCTATTTAAGCAGCGAATAAACACAACAGGTATTTCATTTGGGTTGAGATATATCTTCTTAAAAAATAAGAGTTAATTATCTTTTAGTAAATATATCCACAGGCAACAAAATACAATTTTCAGGTATCTACAGATTGTAATAAATAATTATAAAACTTCAAAAAATGAAAGCCTGTAAACAATTTATCTGCGTTTTTTTACTTGCATCAGTTTTATCATGCAATAACGATAAGTCTTTTTTATTAACTGACAATTACTCTTCTGTAAATGATTTTCTAAATAAAAATGGCATTGCTTTAAGAACATACACTATTGATGCAGCTAATGGGGGTAGTTTTACAACCGCTCAGGGTACCATTGTAACTATACCTTCTGGTGCATTTGTAACGCAATCAAATTTACCCGTTACGGGAAATGTAACCATCCAATTTAAAGATATTTATAAAAAAAGCGATATGCTGCTGGCTGACATGCCTGCCATGACTTCGTTTCAATACCCTTTAAAATCCGGCGGTGAATTTTTTATAAAGGCGATATCAAATGGCTCTGCAGTAGTATTAGCGCCAGGTAAAAAAATTGATGTAACGCAGCCTGCCTCTCTTACCGGCGGCCTTGATACAATAAATAAGCAGGCTCCCTTCGTAAAAGTTCAGGATTCTACCGGAAATGGCTGGTATCCTTCCTCAGATGCCGTAAGTTATTTTTCTGACACCTATGTTTTTGATTTGTATCAATTCCATTCTCCTGTTGATTCAGGTACATGGTGCAACAGCGATAATGCCAGCTATTTTTTTAATTATAATCTTACAAATTTAACGCTGAAACCAAATGATAGTGCCAGTTTATATGGCACGCAGGTTTTCCTGGTATTTAGTAAAATCAACTGTTTGGTGCATGTTTATAACGATTATTATTCTTCCGACTTCCGTTACATGTATGCGCCTGGAGGTTTACAATGTACACTTGTAGCATTGGGAGTAAGGAATAAAGTGCTTTATTCATCATTTGTTCCAATTACTATTACGGCAAATGAATCAGTTAGCTTTTCTTTAAGTAAAACAACTACAGATCAATTTAAATCTCAATTAGCGGCATTGAATTAAATATTTATATTTTGTGCCTCTGTGGGTGTTGCCGCTTAAATTTAAAGAATATCCGAAATCCCAAACGCACGCCCCACTGGTCTTCGACCAACCGGTGTATAAAGCCACATTCAATTTCCTGGATAGTGTTTTAGTATTCCCAAACTATTAGTGCCATCATAATTTGGGCACCTGCATAATGCTTTGCATCACTTAATCAATATCCAAATGTTATAATAATAAGTAGTTGTCATTTGCTTTAAGAATTTGACACTAACTTCGCTCTTTCAAAATAAAACTTATTAATAATGCACCTATGAAAAGCAAATTAATACAATCGGGCTGGTTAGTTGTAATATGTGCATTACTATCTTTTTTATTTTTTTCCTGCAAAAAAGATAGCAAGCCATCGCCACCGCCTCCGGTGGTCTCAGGCCCGTTTAATTTTGTGAAGGCAACCGTTAATGACAGCTTAATAAAAAGCGCTGTAACCTATAATTTTAGTATTAATGCTGTTATAAAAATTTATTTCTCTTCGCCTGTTAATACGTCAGGTGTTGCGGCAAATGTATCTTTTACAAACGGTAACAGCCCTGTAACAGTAAATTATACTTATTCAAATAAAGACAGTATTTTAATTATTAAGCCTGCAGGTACGCTTAGTGGTTTAACCAGGTACACGCTTAATATATTAACCAGTCTCCGGTCAGCCGCAGACTCCTCTTTAACAACACAAGAAACTTTTACCTTTATTACTCAAATAGATTCTACTGATAAGTTTCCTCAAATTTCAGATTCAGCTTTGCTTACGTTGGTTCAACAACAAACTTTTAAATATTTCTGGGACTTCGGAGACCCTGTTTCAGGCATGGCACGGGAAAGGAATTCAGATCAAACTATTGCTACTACCGGTGGCACAGGATTTGGCATCATGGCGACAATAGTGGCTATAAATAGAAATTTCATTACCCACGCTGACGGACTGGACAGGATAATAAAAATTGTAAATTTTTATCGCACTAAGGCAACTCCTTACCACGGGGCCTTTTCCCATTGGATAAATGGGAGCACCGGCGTTACAATACCATTTGGTACACAGGATAATGGTGGTGATATAGTAGAAACCTCTTACCTGGTGGAAGGGTTATTATGTGCACGCCAGTATTTTAACAGCACAACTGATAGCAATGAAATTAATTTACGTAATAATATCAATATACTTTGGAATGGAGTGAATTGGAACTGGTACAGGCAAAACAATCAAAATGTTTTGTATTGGAACTGGAGCCCTGATTATAATTGGGCAATCAATGCGCAGGTGGGTGGGTGGAGCGAAGCGCTTATTACTTATGTGTTAGCGGCCTCGTCCCCCGACAGCAGTGTTCCCAAAATAGTATATGATAATGGGTGGGCGCGAAATGGCGGAATAAAAAATGGTAATTCATATTACGGGTATACGTTACCGTTAGGCCCTTCCAACGGTGGCCCTTTGTTCTTTGAACACTACTCTTTTATGGGCATAAGCCCAAAAGGATTGTCAGATGCCTATGCTGATTATGATACACAAACAATCAATCATACCAAAATAAATTATCAGTATTGTGTTGCTGATCCGCATAATTATTATGGCTACAGCGATCAATGCTGGGGATTAACTGCCAGCGATGTGCCCACCGGATATAATGCCAATGAACCCAACAATGATGTCGGTGTCATTAGCCCCACTGCAGCTATCTCTTCTTTTCCCTATACACCTGCAGAATCAATGAAAGCGTTGAAGTTTTTCTATTATAAATTAGGCAATAAGCTTTGGGGACAATATGGTTTTTATGATGCATTTAGTTTGAAGGATCTATGGTTTGCCAACTCCACATTGGCTATTGACCAGGGGCCACAGGTTGTTATGATAGAAAATTACCGCAGCGGCTTGCTCTGGAATTTATTTATGAGTTGCCCTGAAATAAAAACAGGTATGAAACAGTTGGGGTTTCAAAGCCCGGATTTATAAGGTTAAAGTTCACGGTTTAAGGAAGATATTTCCGTCTCTCCCGATGGCTACCGGGACGGAGAGAGCCTGCCCTGAGCTGGTCGAAGGGGGCTGGTGAGGCCTGATTTTGTCGTTCGGAGATTGGTATGGAGACTTTGATTTCTATAAAGTAAAATGATTACTCCTTTATGAGAAAATATTTTTTCCTGGTCTGTCTTTTATTTTTTTCGTGCCATCCTTTTGCTCAAAAGAAAAATAAAGCTGCGCCAGACTTAATTGAAGAAGAGAAAACTGAGATAAATAAGAACATCTCAGATTCAGCATTACTTGACCTGGTTGAAAAGCAAACCTTTAAATACTTTTGGGATTTTGCAGACCCTGTAAGTGGTATGGCAAGAGAACGTAGTAACGTTACCAATTATGGTCATGAGGTGGCAGCAACGGGTGGTACAGGGTTTGGAGTGATGTCAATTATTGCTGCGGTTAACAGGAACTGGATTACAAGAGATACAGCGGTAAGCCGCTTATTGAAGCTGGTTGAGTTTCTTTCCAAGGCTCATAAATACCATGGCATATTTCCCCATTGGTTAAATGGTGGAACCGGTAAAACCATTCCATTCAGTCCTAAGGATGATGGTGGCGATCTCGTGGAAACTTCTTATCTATTTGAAGGATTGCTGTGCGCGCGGGAATATTTTAATATGAATAATCCCGTGGAAAAACAATTAAGGCAAAGAATTACCCGGATGTGGAATGACGTGGAATACAACTGGCAGACACGTGGCGGAATGAGTGTATTGTACTGGCACTGGAGTCCTGATAATGGATGGGCTATGAATGCAGAAATCAGGGGATGGAACGAATGCCTGATTGCTTATATTCTGGCAGCCTCATCACCACAACATTCCAGTGAATCAGATGTCTATGACCGTGGCTGGGCAGTGAATAACAATTTTCATAATGGGAAAAAATTTTACGGTTATACTTTGCCGTTGGGTTACGATTATGGCGGCCCTCTTTTCTTTGCCCACTATTCTTTTTTAGGCCTTGACCCTCATGGTTTAAAAGATAAGTATGCCGATTACTGGGAACAAAATCAAAATCACACTTTAATCAACCGCGCATACTGCATCGACAATCCCAAACATTATAAGGGATACGGAGCCGACTGCTGGGGACTAACGGCAAGCGATAGCTATGTAGGGTATTCTGCGCATTCACCTTTAAATGACCTGGGTGTAATTTCACCCACTGCTGCCTTATCTTCTTTTCCTTACACCCCTGGATATTCCATGCAGGCATTAAAACATTTTTATTTCGATTTAGGCGATAAGATCTGGGGTGATTATGGATTTGTAGATGCCTTTAGCGAATCTAAAAACTGGTACGCAAAATCTTATCTTGCAATTGATGAAGGCCCTATTGTAGTAATGATAGAAAATTACCGAAGCGGGCTATTGTGGAAGCTATTTATGAACATACCTGAAATTCAAAATGGTTTAAAGAAACTGGGATTTGAAAGCCCATATATAAAATAAAAAACCGTTGATTAAACGCTTGCGTTTATATGGTCTGATATGTTCTGCATCTGCTCATGCAGAACAGCATTTATGTGACTACACGCTTAGTAATATAAAAAATAGAATAGAGAAGCTAAACCTGGAATCACAAAAATGATGTTGGCGAAACTATAGTTTTTTTGCTTTTGGAAATTTAAAAATGAATCTAAAACATAAAAGTTTTATTTGAATAAAAATAGTCAAAAGGAGTAACGAAGGCACTTTTGGTAAGGTAGTTCCCTCTCCTTCGGAGAGGGGCTGGGGTGGGGTTTCTATAGAAAATGTTGTGGGCAATTATCGAAAATTTGTTTAATGAAGAACAATCTGATAATAATATAAAACAAAATGAAGATGAAGAAGAAAAATCCGGGAAATATCTGCAATATAGAAATTTCAATTTATACATTATTTTAGTTTCTGTTTTTTATTAGTTATAGGAGGGATATATGTTATGGCTTCGCCTAAAATTGCAGGAATTTTGACTGGATGTATGATGCTCCAAATCATTTAGGACCTGTTAATGGCCAGGCTTTAATAATAGTTGTACTTATTCTGTCAATTTTCCCGTTATATGTATTAATGAAAAGAAAATTAAAGAAATAATCAATAGTGTATAACATGGGTTGCGTTATGTTGGCTGAAGTTGTGGCGTGGCCCTGAAAGGGATGTATGAGATCAGTTCCTTAAAAAAATCATCATGTTTAAAAAAAATATTTTCACTTCTGTCACTATTGTATTCAGCACCTTTCTATTTGCCCAAAAAAATAAACAGCAACGCACTTTTCCTGATTCCATCGCACCCGTGGGAATTATTAAAGGCCTGTCTGATTCTGCATTGCTCGACGTGGTGCAACGTCAAACCTTCAGATACTTCTGGCATTATGCTCATCCCGTAAGTGGTTTGGCTCGTGAGAGAGATAATACCGTAAAGGCTAATTATTATTGGGATTATATAAATGAGGCATATGATGAACCTAATTTCAGCAAAGGAACATTTGGGCCGGAAGCCTGCGCAATTGGGGGAACCGGTTTTGGTATTTTGTCAGCCATTGTTGCCGTTAACCGCGGATGGATTGGCAAAGACACGGCTTTAAAACGCCTGGTAAAAATTGTGGATTTTTTAATTAAGGCTGATTGCTTTCATGGTATCTATCCGCATTTTATGAATGGAGCAACTGGTAAAACAATTCCGTTCGGACGAATAGATGATGGTGCAGATATAGTAGAAACGTCTTATTTGTTTATGGGCCTTTTGTGTGCTAAAGAATATTTTAATGGTGATGCACCGTTAGAAAAATATTTTAGGAACCGTATAAAACAAATGTGGGATGTAGCAGACTGGAACTGGCATAGCAAAGGAGATAATAAATTCCTATACTGGCACTGGAGTCCCGCCAATGATTTTGATATGAACTTCCCGGTGTATGGATATGATGAAGCTTTGATTACTTATATCGTTTCAGCATCATCACCCTCGCATCCGATTTCAAAAGAATTATATGAAAATTCGTGGGTAAAAAGTGCAAGCTGGAAAAATGGGAAATCTTATTATAATATAAAACTTCCTTTGGGGAACTTTGATAAAGGAGGCCCGTTATTTTTCGAGCAATATACTTATATGGGGATTGATCCCAATGGTTTAAAAGATGATAATGGAATCGATTACGCAGAGCAAACAAAAAATCATACACTCATCAACAGGGCTTACTGTATTGACAATCCGAAAAAATTTAAAGGCTATGGGGAAAATTGCTGGGGCTTAACTGCGGGGGATAGTTATAAGGGCTATGTAGCCCATTGTCCCCAGGAAGACCTGGGAGTGATACAACCAACAGCCGCGTTATCTTCTTTTCCTTATACTCCTGGATATAGCATGCAGGTGTTAAAGCATTTTTATTATAATCTGGGAAATAAAATTTGGGGTGAGTATGGTTTTGCAGATGGATTCAGTGAAACAAAAAACTGGTATGCTTCAACACATATTGCGATCGACCAGGGGCCAATTGTTGTGATGATAGAAAACTATCGCAGCGGATTAATATGGAAACTGTTTATGAATATCCCGGACATTCAGAATGGTTTGCAAAAACTTGGAATCGAAAGCCCTTATTTTAAGAAGACTCAAAAATGAAATGGTGAATGGTGAAAGGTGAATGGTGAATTGTAAATGGCGAAATTTAATTATTTACCAATGACTAATGACCATTGACTAATAACAAATGACCATTTGAATTTCTTAGAAAATAATTTTTTAATGGTTTAAATATTCAATCATGACGCATACTGTTTCACGAAAAGAATTTTTACAAAAGACATCAATGGCTGGTGCGGCACTTTTTGTTAACATCCCTGGAAAGCTGGGCTTTGTAAAAAGATGATAAGAAAATAAGAATTGGTTTAATAGGTTGCGGAAGCGTAAATTTCCATGGCCAATGATGTAAACGTAAAGACTTGAAAGTGTAGTAATAAATTAATTACGCATATTACGTTATTGAATTTTTTAAAATAAAGTATAGAGGTTATGGTAGTAAAGGTTAATCTTGTACAGGATGCGTTTTTAAATGTCCCGGAGAGGCAATATAATGGTAGAATTGTTAAAAAATAAAAATATAGTAATCATAGGCGGCACAACCGGTATTGGCTTATCTGCTGCAAAAGCGTTTATGGTAAACGGAGCGAATATTGTTGTTGTAGGAAGAAATAAAGATAGCGTTGCCGAAGCAAAGGAAATCCTGGGAAAGAATGCAGAAGTTGTCAGCGCAGATGCTACCAATGCTGATACTGCAATACATGCAATTAGCAGTTGCATAAAAAAGTTTGGCAACTTTGATGGTTTGTATCACGTGGCTGGCGGCAGCGGAAGAAAAATGGGAGATGGGCCTTTGCATGAATTAACATTGGATGGATGGAACAAAACATTGGAGCTGAATTTGACTTCCCTGATGTTATCCAACCAGGCGGCGATAAAAAAATTTCTTGAATTGAAAAGGGGTGGCACAATTTTAAACATGAGTTCGGTGTTGGGCTATTCTCCATCGCCGCAATATTTTTCCACACATGCTTATGCAGCTGCCAAAGCCGCTGTTTTTGGTTTTACAAAATCTATTGCAGCGTATTACGCAAAGAATAATATCAGGATAAATGTAATTGCACCGGCAGTGGTGGAAACACCGATGGCACAAAGAGCGGCGAATGATGAAACTATTTTGGCATTTATCAAAACAAAACAACTATTAGATGGTGGAAGAATCGGTATGCCGGAAGATGTGGATGGATTGGCAATTTATTTTATGAGTGATCAGTCAAAATTTACAACAGGCCAGGTGATAGCAGTTGATGGGGGATGGAGTATCAGTGAAGGACAATTTTAGCCCCTCTCCATTGGGGAGGGGTTGGGGGTGAGGCTTAATTTTAAAGACCTTTTTTGGAGATGACTGGATTTGTCTGCAGGTAGAGAATGTGAGGTTACAATAAACAATTTATGAGTACCGCAATTGGAATTGATCTGGGAGGCACGAGAATAAAAGCAGCCGCAATAGATGCTGATGGAAATGTATTGCATCAATTGTATAAGGCAACAAATGATGGTGATGATACGATATGGAAAAATGCGGTTGCAGCAGCGGTAAAAGAATTACAAGACATTTTAAAAACAGAAAAGACAAGTATTGGTTTATCTGCACCGGGATTACCCAATGAAAATAATACTGCAATTGCGTTTATGCCTGGCCGTATGCAAGGCCTGGAAAACCTATGCTGGAAAGATTTCCTGGATCAGCCAACATACGTTTTAAATGATGCGGTAGCGTCTATGATGGGTGAAGCAAAGTTTGGTGCGGCAAAAAATAAGAAGAATGTGGTGATGTTAACCCTGGGAACAGGAGTTGGTGGCGCTATATTAATTGATGGAAAACCTTACCAGGGAACATTTAATAAAGCCGGACATATTGGCCACATGGTCATCAATGATGAAGGTGATAGTGATGTAACGGGTATGCCGGGCAGTTTGGAAGAATGTATTGGCAACTGTACTATTGAAAAAAGAAGCAAAGGGAGATTTACTTCCACGCATGAATTGCTGGATGCTTATAAAAAAGGAGATCCGTTTTCAAAAGATGTTTGGTTAAAATCGGTAAGGCAACTGGCAATTGGCCTTGCTTCTGTTACTAATATTCTTTCGCCTGAAGTAATTGTATTGGGTGGCGGTATTTGTGAAGCCGGTAGTGATTTGTTTGATCCATTGAATGAATATATGAATGAGTATGAATGGAGGCCCGGTGGAAATAAAGTAGATATTGTAAAAGCAACTTATGGTAATATGGCCGGAGCCATTGGCGCTGCCTGTTTTGCTATGAACTTTAAGGCCTCACCCCAACCCCTCTCCGAAGGATAGGGAACTATCTTACCATAAAACACTTGAACTTTAAAATATGAATGTAACAGAAATATATTTAGAAAAATGTTTGGCAATTATTGAAAAGATAAAAGCACAACAGCAACAGATTCAGCAAACTGCCCAATGGTTCGCAGAAAGTATTTTGGCGGGAAGAGTGGTGCATTTATTCGGTACAGGCCATAGCCGGATTATGGTTGAAGAAATGTGGCCAAGGTATGGTTCTTTTCCCGGCTTTAATCCAATTGTTGAACTATCGCTTACCTATCACAATAATGTAACAGGGCCCAACGGGCAAAGGCAGGCAATGTTCCTCGAAAATGTTAGCGGGCTTGCTGAAAGAATTTTACGCAATTTTAATTTGAATGAAAAAGATTGTGCATTAATTGTTTCATCAGGCGGATGCAATATCGTTCCCATAGAAATGGCGGAATTGTTTCAGCAAAAAAAAATTAAAAACATTGCCTTAATAACAAAAGATCATTCGGCAAAAAGTAAAAGTAAAAGAGGCGATGGAAAAAAATTGAGCGATTTTGCAGATATCGTTTTGGATAGCGGAGCTCCTGTGGGTGATTCTATGATTTATATCGATGGATTGGAAGCACCGGTTTCACCAGGCTCTACTGTTGGTGGTATTATGATTGTTAACAGCATTAAAGCTGAGGTAGCAAAATTACTGACAGAAGCAGGCCAGCCACCAAAGGTATTAACAGCCGCATCAGTCGTAGGTGATGAAAAAGCGAAAGAATTATTTGAAGCAGCTTATGATGAACACTCTCAAAGAATGTCAGTACTTGCTTTCAAGCCTCCGCCTGAGGGCGGGATTTGAGGGTGTAAAATAAAAGAATGTCAGCACTTGCCTTTTAAGTCCGCCTTAGGCGAATTTAGGGGGCAGGGCCCTAAAAATAAAAAACTATGATTCCCATTCGTACAACCGTAGTAGGCAGCTATCCATTTCCTGGCTGGCTGGAATTTGCATCACAAAACCTGGACAAATTCGGCAAGGCCGATATCGAAGAAATGATTGAAGATGCCGTGATTGTTGCGGTACACGACCAAACGACCGCAGGCCTTGACGTAATTACCGATGGCGAACAAACCCGGCTGGATTTTAATTTATCTTTTTACGGTTACATTAATGGTATTGAGCACAATGATACTGAAACAAGAAAGTTTGGCCCTCCGGCACATGATCAACGGGGGAAAAACAATATTGTCGGGGACCTGGTTGCTCCAAATGGATTAGGAGTAGTAAAAGAATTTTTACGGTTGAAAAAGCTGGCACCTGCGGGACCGGTATTAAAAGCAAGCATACCCGGGCCTTATACTTTAAGCGGAAGATTACTAACAAATAGTAAATACAAAGACCGGTATGCGATTACAGAAGCATTATTACCAATAATAAGCAAAGAACTGGAAGCCCTGGTGGCGGCGGGCTGTACGGAGATAACGGTTGATGAGCCTTCTATGAGTTGTTACGCATATAAAGAAGATACCAAACGGTTTGTGGACATTTTTAACCGCACCGTAAAATCAATTGCAGGCAAATGTTATTTAAGCACACACTTGTGTTTTGGAAATTTTAAAGGTCATCCTGTTGGGTATAGAAGCATTAAACCTATGTTACCTGATTTTTTGGATTTGAATATAGATGAAATTCATATTGAGATGGCGAACAGGGAATTTGCGGAGATAGAATTATTAAGACAATTTGCAGAGAAAATGAATGTAGCTGTTGGTATTATCGATGTGAAAAATTATTACATAGAAACGGAAAACGATGTGGCGGAAAGAATACAACGTTGTTTGAAATATATCCCCGCAGAAAAATTATCCGTGGCGCCAGACTGTGGCCTTAGCCAAACAGCCAGGTGGGCATCGCGGTTAAAACTTAGTAATATGGTAAAAGGAGCAAAACGTGTGAGGGAAAGTTTGTAGATTAAGAAGTTGAAGGTTGAAAGTTGAAGGTTGAAAATTGAAGGTGTATAAGACCTTCAATATAGATTCGATGCCTTTGGTAAAATAGTTCCCTCTCCCTTAGGAGAGAGGTTGGGGTGTGGCTCTAACGTTGAAAGTGACCACCGCGATTGTGCCCCCAACAGCCGCAATATTGAGAATTCTTGTCAACCAGTAAACCAATAAACTTTCTAAACCTCCTAACCTCATAAATTATAAACTAACCTCATAAATTATAAACAAATGAACCCATAAACCAATGAAATTAATCCCCGCCATAAAAAAAGATGAAGCATTGATAACTGAAATGGATACGTTGCTGCATGATGGAAATAATTTTCATTTATGGTGGCTCGGGCAAAGTGGTTTTTTATTGCAATGGAATGGAAAAAGAATTTTAATCGACCCTTACTTATCAGACTCATTGACAAAAAAATACAGCGCTACAGATAAGCCGCATACAAGGATGAGTGAATTGGTCGTAAGACCGGGGTTATTGAAAAATATTTCAATCGTTACATCAAGCCATAATCATACCGATCATTTAGATGCAGAAACCTTGTTACCGGTTTTTGAAAATAATCCGGCCATAAAATTTATCATCCCTGAAGCCAACAGGGATTTTGTTACAGAAAGAGTGAAATGCGATAAAGAATTTCCTGTTGGATTAAACGATGGCAGGTCAGTAACCCTGGAAGGTTTTACATTTCACGGCATTCCTGCAAAACACAACGAAATTGAAAGAGATGAAAATGGTAATTGCAAATACATGGGTTATGTAATTGAATTTGGGAACTATAAAATTTATCACAGCGGTGATACACTTTGGTTTGATGGAATGGTTGATTTGTTGAAGCCATTTGAAGTTGATGTGGCTTTGCTTCCCATTAACGGGAATGCCCCGGCAAGAAGAGTAGCTGGAAATTTAAATTGCAGGGAAGCTGCGCAATTAGCAAAAGCAATCAACGCACAATATGTAATTCCCTCCCATTATGATATGTTTACTTTTAACACGGCTGACGTGAATGATTTTATAAATGAAGCAGAAAAAATAAATCAACTTTATTCAATATTAAAAGGTGGCGAACATTTTAAATACTCAAAATAACAGCCATGAATAAATTATTTTCAACAAGCCCGGTTTGGCAGGGAAACGGATTGACAGTTATACGAATTATAATTGGTTTTTTTTTAGTTTATCATGGCTGGGAAGTATTTGATAAGAATAAAATGACTGAATACAGCGCATGGGATGTTTTCAAAAACTCTTCATCTCCATTGTTCATGGTATACATGGGAAAAACATCAGAATTGGTAGCCGGCGTTTTAATGGCCATTGGTCTGTTCACCCGGGTAGCTTCCATAATAATTATAGGTACATTTATTTACATTCCATTTTTTGTAGGAAGCGGAAAAATTTGGTACGAGGACCAATATCCATTTCTGTTTGCATTGTTTGGATGTGTCTTCTTTTTTACAGGCCCAGGGAAGTGGAGCGTCGATCATGTATTATTTGATAGAAAAATAATTTGATAAAACTTATTAAAAAAATTGAATACAGGAAGAGTATTGGATTTAAAAGAATATATCATACTATGACAAAAGGATTCATTTCATATTTTTATTTTAATCGTAAACCATTAATGAACAGAGTTTTTGGAATTACGCTAATGTTTGCATTTTTACTGGTGACGCTCATGCAGAAACTGTATGCACAATCTTTGCAAATGAATACCTATTGTAATCCTATAAACATTGATTATACGTACATGATCTATAATGCTAATGATGATATTTCTTACCGTTCAGGCGCTGATCCTGCCGTAGTAAAATTCAGGGATGAATATTACATGTTTGTGACACGTTCATTGGGTTACTGGCATTCGACTGATTTAAATAACTGGGTATTTATTTATCCGCAAAAATGGTATTTCCAGGGTTCCAATGCACCTGCTGCGCATAATTATAAAGATTCAATATTGTATGTAGCCGGCGACCCATCAGGATCAATGAGCATTCTTTATACTGATGATCCGAAGAAAGGTGATTGGAAAGCAGTTCCATCTATTTTAAATGACCTGCAGGATCCTGATTTATTTATTGATGATAACGGGCAGGCATACATGTACTGGGGTTCAAGTAATGTATACCCTATCAGGGCAAAAACATTGGATAAGGAAAAACGTTTTCGTCCATCAGAAAAAACATGGGAGCTTTTTAATCTCGATAGTAAAAAACATGGATGGGAACGTTTTGGTGAAAATCATTCCGATACAGTTTTGGGTGGCTACATAGAAGGTGCATGGATGACCAGGCACGATAACAAATACTACCTGCAATATGCTGCTCCCGGAACGGAGTTTAATGTGTATGGCGATGGCGCTTATACAAGCGATTCTCCGCTTGGGCCCTTTACATATATGCCCAACAATCCCTTTTCATATAAACCGGGTGGTTTTATTAACGGCGCCGGTCATGGTAGTACCGTGGTTGGGCCAAATGGCGTGTATTGGCACTTTGCCTCAATGGCCGTTTCAATAAATGTAAATTGGGAAAGACGCCTTTGTATGTATCCAACATGGTTTGATGATGAGGGGCTAATGCACAGCGATACAAGATTTGGTGATTACCCACATTATGCACCGGCAATTCCGGGGAGGCAGGGTGAATTTTCGGGCTGGATGTTATTGTCTTATAAAAAACCCGTAAAGGCCTCATCAACATTACAAAATTTTGATGTTAAGAATGTTGTCGATGAAAATGTAAAAACATTTTGGGTTGCCGAAAAAAATGATGACAAGCAATGGATAGAAGTTGATCTTAATAATCCCGGAAAAGTATTTGCCATCCAGGTCAACTATAATGATTATAAATCTGGCTTGTATGGAAAAATTCCTGGCCTCTTTAACAGGTATGTTATTGAAGGATCAATGGACGGAAAAAGCTGGATAACTCTTGTAGATAGAACAGATAATTTTAAAGATGTTCCTAACGATTATGTAGAATTGGGCATCCCGCAAACCGTTCGCTACATCCGCTATCAAAATATTCATGTGCCAACTCCAAATCTTTCTATTTCTGATTTGCGGATCTTTGGAATTGGACAGGGAAAGGTTCCACAGGCTGTTAAAAATTTTTCAGTTGATCGCAAAACAGACAGGCGTGATGCGATGATCGCATGGGATAAACAATTAAATACACAAGGCTACAATATACTCTGGGGTATTGCATCAAATAAATTATATAATTCCTGGATGGTTTATGATATAAATTCCCTGAACTTAAAAAGCTTAGCGACAGATCAAACTTATTATTTTTCTATTGAAGCATTTAATGAAAACGGCGTTTCTCGGGCAACAAAAGTTATTAAAGTTGAATGAGAATTTGTAGGGAGAATAATTAATAAAATTCTTATGTTTTTATTGATTTCGTAACCTGGTCATAAAAATAACGGAATGGATAATTTTATTGAGATTGTAAAAAATAAAACCAATAAGGAATTATTAAAAATGGTTTATGAGTTTGACGAATGGAGCCCGGAGATGTTATTGACTGTTGAAGAAGAACTTGGAGGAAGAAACATTTTGCCCAATGATATCAGATCCCGCAAGCAACAATTGATTGAAACTGAGGATGCGCAATTATCGGCGGGAAAAGAAGCAAGTATCATTGGACTGGTTATTGGTTGGGTTACTGTATTTGGTCTTTTGGGTATTTTTATTGGATATCATTATAGTTTTTCTAAAATAAGGAACAAATATACAGGCAGGCAATATTTTAGGTACGATGAAAATTCCAGGAAAAACGGCTCCTGGTTATTTTATACTTCGATAATTTTATCAACTTTAGGATTATTATACAAGCTGTTAAAGGGATATTCTGTTTGAGTAATATTATTGGTAAAATTTATTAATCTCTGTTTTAATTATAATTAAATATCTAAAAGAATATAAAATTAAAAATATGAAAAATACACTAACGATTGTATTATTTATTTTCTTATCAGTAAATGGATTTGCTCAAAAGAATGATGCAAAGTCGGGTAGCAGCCAGATGAAGCCCTTCATCGATGCACTCATGAACAAAATGACCCTCGATGAAAAGATCGGCCAATTGAATTTGCCCGGCTCAGGGGATATAGTTACAGGACAAGCCGGTAGTTCTGATATCGCCAAAAAGATCAGGGAAGGAAAGGTAGGAGGTTTGTTTAATATTAAAGGAGTTGAAAAAATTCGTGCGGTACAAAAAGTTGCCGTTGAAGATACGCGCTTAAAAATCCCAATGATCTTTGGCATGGATGTCATCCATGGTTACCAGACCGTTTTCCCCATACCGCTTGGTTTATCCTGTAGCTGGGATATGGATCTCGTGCAAAAATCTGCGCGCATAGCTGCGCAGGAAGCAAGCGCCGATGGCATATGCTGGACATTTTCACCAATGGTTGACATAGCGCGTGATCCGCGCTGGGGACGTATTGCAGAGGGGTCAGGTGAAGATACTTACCTCGGCTCACAAATTGGCAAAGCGATGGTAAGAGGATACCAGGGTGATGACCTTACAAAAAATAATACCATCATGGCTTGTGTAAAACATTATGCATTATATGGCGCCGCAGAAGCCGGCCGTGATTATAATACCACCGATATGAGCCACGTAAGAATGTTCAATGAATACCTGCTGCCGTACAAAGCTGCCGTTGATGCAGGCGCCGGAAGCGTTATGGCTTCATTTAATGAAGTAGATGGTGTACCTGCTACTGCCAATAAATTTTTGCTAACTGATGTGCTGCGTAAACAATGGGGATTTAAAGGATTTGTTGTTACAGATTATACGGGTATAAATGAAATGGTTGCTCATGGCATTGGGGATTTGCAAACGGTTTCTGCAAGAGCCTTAATGGCAGGTATAGATATGGATATGGTTGGTGAGGGATTTTTAACTACATTAAAAAAATCGTTGCAGGAGGGCAAAGTTACCCAACAACAAATCGATATAGCCTGCAGAAGCATATTGGAAGCAAAATATAAACTTGGCTTGTTCCAGGATCCTTATCGCTATTGCGATGTTGACAGGTCTAAGACGGAAATTTTTACGGATGCAAACCGTAAAGCTGCAAGAGAAATTGCTGCGCAAACTTTTGT
This sequence comes from Ginsengibacter sp., assembly GCA_040005125.1. Lineage (GTDB taxonomy): Bacteria > Bacteroidota > Bacteroidia > Chitinophagales > Chitinophagaceae > Ginsengibacter. Next base: position 13,401 of record JBDTZL010000243.1, on the reverse strand, counting down.
TTTGCTAAAAAACAATAATAATATTCTGCCGTTAAAAAAGACGGGCACCATTGCATTGATCGGGCCACTGGCCGATAATAGAGAAAATATGCCCGGCACATGGAGCGTAGCCGCAGATTTTTCTAAAGCCGTTTCGGTAATAGAAGGGTTGAAAAATGTCGCCGGCCCGGGTGTTAAAATATTATATGCTAAAGGATCGAATTTGGATGCAGACAGTGTATTTGAAAAGCGGGCAGGTATGTTTGGCAAATCATTCAAACGTGATAACCGGCCGGCCCAGGAGATTATAGACGAGGCAGTTTCAATAGCCAATCAAAGCGATGTAATAGTTGCAGCCCTTGGAGAATCTGCTGAAATGACCGGTGAAAGCAGCAGCCGGAGTAATATTGATATACCCGCATCACAGGAAGATTTGTTGAAGGCTTTAGTTAAGACAGGCAAACCCCTGGTATTGGTTTTATTTACAGGAAGGCCGCTTGCATTGAAATGGGAAAATGAAAATGTACCTGCTATACTGGATGTTTGGTTCGGCGGAAGTGAAGCAGGTTCTGCAATTGCAGATGTATTGTTTGGAGATGTAAATCCATCCGGGAAGTTGAGTACTACCTTTCCGCAGAATGTTGGACAAATACCTCTTTATTATAATCATAAAAATACAGGGCGCCCTTTAGATGAAGGAAAGTGGTTTCAAAAATTCCGCTCCAATTACCTGGATGTTTCCAATGATCCTGTGTATCCTTTTGGCTATGGTTTAAGCTATACAACATTTAGCTACAGCGATATTAAACTGAACAGCACAACTTTAAAACAAGATTCGAAAATAACTGCGACGGTTACGGTAACTAATACAGGTAAGATTGATGGGAAAGAGGTTGTTGAATTGTATACCCGTCAAATGGTGGGAAGCATTACACGCCCGGTGAAAGAATTAAAAGGATTTCAAAAAATTGATTTGAAAGCCGGTGAATCTAAGAATGTTTCGTTTACCATTTCAGTGAATGATCTTAAATTTTATAACGGTGATTTAAAGTATGTAGCAGAACAGGGGGATTTTAAAGTTTTCATTGGTGGTAATAGCAGGGATGTGAAGGAAGCGGGGTTTAAATTGCTTTGATAACATAATATCTGATACCGATTAATAGCATATCTTGTAAGCATCGACGATGCGCCTTGTAATTATTCCAACTTCTTTTTCTAAAATTTGTTTCAATTGTTGGTGTTGCTTTTCTTGTGTAGCGTTTCAAAAATAGTTTATTAAAAAATGAAAAAATTAAAGTATAAAATTTCAGCAAACAAAGTAAGGAAAATTATAGATAATATTAACGGCTATAGGGAGGCGGGCTCTTAAATTCTGAACTTTATAAATTGTGTATTGATTATCCCGGAAATATTAAAACAGATGAAATTTTATTAAAAACTTTGATAATTGGCCGTGTATACTCGGCCACTTTGGAAAGAGATCAATCTCATACGGGAAAGAAACCACGGGAGGGTAAAGATTTTTATTTAACACAAGTTGTTCCACGTTTTAAGATTTTTTTTCGCCAAAAAGATATTATTCATTTGGTTGAGAATATTAAAAATAAAAATACTATAAATGACGAAATAGTTCTACATGGCAAGTTTGTGAAAGCAATAGGACCTGAGAGGGGAACAAAAATATCCTTTGCTTCTAAATATTTGCATTTTCATTTTAAGAATAATTTTTTTATTTATGACAGCAGAGCAATTAAGGCTTTACCATACTTGGAAACTTTCATGGGATTAGAAAAAATAAAAGAACTTAAAAAATTAAATACAATTACAATTGCACCGAAAGACATCGATCATATCAATGCAGATTATTATAATTTTGCCTCAAGGTGTTATATACTGCAATTGGGAATAAAGGAGTTAAAAGGTTCATGTACAAATAGGCAATTGGACAATATACTTCTTGATATTGCAAATATTATTATGCTATATGAGATACAGGAACCTACAAAGAAGGTGAATAAGAAAGCAAAGATTCAGTAAGAGGTGTGTTTTACTCATAGGTAGAAGCAAAATAACATCGTGACGCTTTAAAAGAGAATTTAATTTATCTCGCGTTCCAGGCTTTTAAAATCTTAATGAATAGCGCTATTAAAGAAATTATGTAACATTTTACCCAAAAAGTTTAAAATGGTATTTTGAAATCGGGGAGTTTACCAATAGTAATTTTAATAGCCATCTCCATAAAACTGATCTGGCTAACTGTTTTTTCATTGTTTGTATCTGCCAATATGGATTTGTAATGCGCGGATAAAGCTTTGTTGTTTTCAAGCGTCCAAATAAGGATATGTGTGTCAGGCAATATTTTCGTTATCACAATTACATGTAGTCTTTCAATTCATCCATCTCTTCATCAAAATTTTCCGGCACACTAATTTTTCCCGCAAGGCTACCGAATTTAATCTCATTTTTTTCCAAAGATTTTTCCGAAACTATGTTTCCTTCATCAGGAAATGTAATAGTTACAGAAACCTTTTCCTCTGTAGGGGCGGGTTCTGCAAGTTTTACCTGTCCATTTTCGAATATACCTTTTATAGTAACTGGCATTTTAAAATCTCTTAACCTGCAATTTACGCCTTTCCGGAAAATTTTGCGCCGTTGTTAGTTTTTATATAGTGGCCTTTGCAACCTGGCTTTAAACATCATGCCTTTACAACAACTGCGATCCGAAAAAAATTAATGACATATATAGCTGACGCAGATAATAAAAAAGTTAAAGGTCTCTATATGCTGATAGAAGATGAAATCAGCAATGGAGAAAAATTCAAACTCACAGGTGACCATATTACGATTCTGGAAGAAGAAAGGAAAAAGCATGCGAACGGGAAAAGCAAATCATATAGTTGGGATGAGTTCAAACAAATTATCAGGGGAAATAGAAAATTATGATACAATTATTTATCGGTGATTACACTTTAATATTCTTTAGGTTCCATACTCGTATGTCGAACCCGTAGTATCCTTATTATCTTATTTGTAAAGCGATATGAAATCCGGTAACGATGTTTCTCAAAAGCCCGGTAACTTCCATCATTATTTAACTTATACTTATCGGCTGGATAAATCTCAGCGTTAATAATTGCTTTGTTTACGGATAACACAATTTCTTTCACCACTTTTTCTGCATTTTGGTCTGAGGTAATGGTGATATAATCATAAGCTTTGCGCAAATGCTGCTGTGAAAGTTTTGTCCATACTACCAGGTATCGCAAGACTACCATTGCCGGATGAGCTTTAGCATTTCTTCCTGGGAGATATAATTTCCGGCTTCATATTCTGCTTCCGCCTCGTTAAGTTCCTTGTTATATTGTTCAATAGTGATCCTTCTGTCCTGTTCAACAAAAGATTTGATTATGCTTAAAAGTGATTGCTTCTGCACAGGCGTTAATTGTATCCAGTACTTGCTAAACTCAATATCTAATGAAGGAACACCCATGCGATTTAGTTTTGTACAAATTTACTTTTTTCTAACTGTTTTTTTATGTCCTTTTTGAGCCGTAAGGATTCACTGTATTCACCAATTTTTTTTAAGGCTTTAACTTACAAAATTTTTGAGAAAAGTATAAATGGATAATATAAATATTAGCTTTGACAACATTCTTACTTTATCCCAAAAAACAATCATGCGAATATTTTTTTTACTCATCTTTAATTGTATCGCCCTGTCACTGGCTGCACAACAATTATATGAGTTGCCAAGAGATGCCGAAAGTCGTCTAAGTAGTTTTGAAAATCCAAACGGGCTTAAAGGAAATGGAGGGAAGACTAACAAAACTGCAAAAGGACATGCCTTTGAATGGATGAAGCCGGGCGAAACAAAAACATTATTAAACATAAAAGGAGAAGGCACTATCCGGCGTATCTGGATGACAATTGATCAAAACCCGTTAAAGCTGCGCAGCCTTCGCTTACAAATGTTCTGGGATGGAGAAAGCAAACCCGCAGTTGATGTGCCCATGGGTGATTTTTTTGGATACAACCTTGGCAAGCCTGTAGCATTTCAATCGGCACTCTTTTCAAGTGGCGAGGGTCGTTCATTTATATGTTATATACCAATGCCGTTTAAAAAAGCCGCCAGGATATTATTGATCAATGAAGGCAAAGAAGTAGTAGAGATATTCTATGATGTGGATTTTATAAAAGAAAAGCTTTCACCGGGCTCATTATATTTTCATGCTTACTGGACCAGGCAAATGACAGCAAAGTTGGGAACTGATTTTGAGCCATTACCTAAAATAACCGGAAAGGGGCGGTTCCTGGGAATGAGTGTTGGCTTGAACACCGATGCTGCTTATGGCAAAAGCTGGTGGGGTGAAGGTGAAATAAAAATGTACCTCGATGGAGATACGCAATACCCAACCATTGCGGGAACCGGTGCCGAAGATTATATTGGTAGCGCTTTTGGATTGGGCACTTTTGCCAACCTTTACCAGGGATGTACCATTGCAAATGATTCTACCGGCCAGTTTAACTTTTACAGGTGGCATGTTCCGGATCCTGTTTATTTTAATAAAGATATCAGGGTAGCCATGCAGCAAATTGGTGGGTGGGGAAAGGATGAATTGAAAGAACTGGATAAGAAAGGAGTAAAGCTGAAACCTGTTTCAATTGCCGGGCAGGAAGACTTTATCAGATTACTGGATATGCCCAACCCTCCATCTATTACGGATGATAATTTCCCTGCAGGATGGGTGAATTTTTACAGGGTTGATGATTATGCTTCCGTAAGTTATTTTTACCTGGATAAAGGATCTTCTTCATTACCATCGTTGCCTTCCGTTGAACTAAGAACGCAAAATGTTAAATAAAATAATTGAAGTTTAAAAATTACTGAATATACAATGGAGTAGCGCCCGGTTTATTGAAATAATTTTTTCTGAGTATTAAAGAAATATAACAAGTACTCTAAATTGCATTATAATACACCTGGATAATCATTGGCTAACTTATTTGAAAAATAAATTGTTTGATATGACTAACAAGAAAGTATGGATTGGTATTATCATTGGATGCATCCTTTCCTTCTTTTTCGCCTGTGGTAAAAACTCATCGGGTGGTGGCTCAACTCCGCCACCAGTGATACCGCCCGTAACACCGCCCGTTGGTACCAACGATGTGGATTTTTGGCTTACAAAAGGTGATCAGTCTGTTTTGTTGAAAAAGCAATCTGTTGTCCTTTCTTTTGGCACTACTGCAAATACAAATTCCAATATAGATGTGGATACTACGCAGTTGTTTCAAACCATAGATGGGTTCGGCTATACGCTAACAGGTGGCAGCGCTTTTGTTATCAACCAGCTTAATGCAACCGATAAGGCGAATTTATTAAAAGAGCTTTTTGGTAATGATAGTAATTCAATTGGTATAAGTTACCTGCGTATCAGCATTGGCGCTTCCGATTTGAATGCTTCTGTTTTTAGTTATGATGATATGCCTGCGGGGCAAACTGACAACACCCTTGCTAATTTCAGCCTTACTCCTGATAAAGCCGATTTGATCTCCCTGCTCAAAGAAATTGTTGTGATAAATCCTGCCATTAAAATACTGGCAACACCCTGGAGTGCGCCGGTTTGGATGAAAGATAATGGAAGCACAATCGGAGGAAGTTTGCAAACCCAATATTATGATGTGTATGCGAAGTATTTTGTAAAATATGTTCAGCAAATGAAGGCTGAAGGAATTACAATAGATGCTGTAACGCCCCAGAATGAACCATTAAACCCCGGCAATAATCCAAGTCTCGTAATGACGGCCGGTGAAGAGACAAACTTTATTAAAAATAGCCTTGGGCCTGCATTTCAATCTGCCGGGCTTACTACAAAGATTATCGCATATGATCATAATTGTGATCGTCCTGATTACCCGATTGCTGTATTAAGCGATGCTGCAGCCAATGCATTTATTAATGGGTCTGCGTTTCATTTATATGCGGGTGACATTAGTGCATTAACGCAGGTGCATGCTGCTTTTCCCGATAAAGCTGTATATTTTACAGAACAATTTACTTCTTCAACCGGTGATTTTGGTGGGGACTTAAAATGGCATTTAAAAAATGTAATTATCGGGTCAATGAGAAACTGGAGCCGTGTTGCATTGGAATGGAATTTAGCTAACGATCCAACTTACAATCCGCATACGCCAGGTGGCTGCGATGTATGTAAAGGTGCATTAACCCTTGGTGGAACAATAACAAGAAATGTTGCATATTATATTGTTGCCCACGCATCAAAATTTGTTCCCGCAGGTTCTGTACGTATTGCAAGTATTAACTCCGGAAATTTACAAACTGTAGCCTTTAAGACGCCGGCCGGTAAAAAAGTGTTGATCGTTGAAAATGATGGAACAACGGATGCGGCTTTTAATATTCGTTTTAATAGTAAATGGACTTCAACTACTTTATCTGCGGGTGCAGTAGGTACCTATACCTGGAATTAATTCATTCAAAAATTTAATAACTAATAAATGAAAAAGTATTTTTTATTTTTTATTCTTTTATCAGCAACTGTAGTGTATGCTCAAAACAGAACAGCTTCCATTAGAACAAAAACATTTGTTACCGCAGGGAAAAAAGTAATTGTATATACTACTGCCGATAGTACTTCGTACAGGCTTAGCGCGACTGACACAGTAACATTTAAAAAAATGGGACAGCCTTTCGAAACACAGATCTGCGTATTCGTGGATCCTTCAAAAACATTTCAAACCCTTTTGGGATTTGGCGGCGGACTTACAGATGCATCGGCTGAAACATTCGCCAAATTGCCAAAGGATAAACAACAGGAAATATTGCAGGCTTATTATGGTCTAAATAAAGGGATAGGTTATACATTAGCAAGAACCAACATCCAAAGTTGTGATTTCAGCAGCGACACCTATACTTATGTTAAGGAAGGTGATAAAGAGCTGGCAACTTTTAACATAGACCATGACAGGAAATTTAAAATTCCTTTTATCAAAAAGGCTATTGCCGCCGCAAACGGAAAACTAACTTTATTTGTAAGTCCCTGGAGCCCGCCGGCATTTATGAAAGACAATAATGACATGCTGCATGGCGGTAAATTGAAACCGGAATATGATCAAAGCTGGGCGAATTATTATGTAAAATTTATAAATGAATATCAAAAAGAGGGGATACCCATTTGGGGGCTTTCGATACAAAATGAACCTATGGCAAAGCAATCATGGGAATCCTGCATATATACTGCTGAAGAAGAACGTGATTTTTTGAAAAACTTTTTAGGCCCAACATTACAAAAAAGTGGGATGGCAAATAAAAAAATAATTGTGTGGGACCACAACCGCGACCTGATGTACCAGCGTGCACAAACTTATTTTGATGATCCGCAAGCGTCGAAATACGCGTGGGGCATTGGTTTTCATTGGTACGAAGACTGGAGTGGCGGAACTCCCATGTATGAAAATGTAAAGCGTGTACATGATGCTTATCCCGATAAAAATATCATGTTCACAGAAGGCTGTGGAGAAAAATTTACACCAACTCGCTTGAATGACTGGGCGCTTGGTGAAAGATATGGCCGTTCAATGATCAATGATTTTAATAATGGTATGATGGGCTTTACAGACTGGAATATTTTGCTGGATGAAACAGGAGGCCCGAACCATGTAGGGAATTTTTGTTTTGCGCCGGTGCATGCCGATACAAAAAGCGGGACACTCACTTATACCAATGCTTATTATTATATTGGCCAGTTTTCAAAATTTATTCGCCCTGGCGCTAAAAGAATTATTAGCTCCCCAAGCAGGAGTGCATTGTTATCAACGGCATTTATAAATAAAGATGGAAAGGTTGCTGTGGTAGTAATGAACCAGACTGATCAAAAAGTTGATTACAATCTTTGGATTGATGGGCAGGCAGCCCCGGTGACAAGTTTACCGCATTCTATTGCGACGTTGGTCTTTTGACGTAATATTTTTTTTTGGTGACCGGCTATAGTTTTTCGGAGCAACCTGATTGTATCAAATGCCGTTACTTCAATAACGAAGCTTCTGATACCTTTAAATTCAAAGACTATTCTAAAACAGATTTGAAAAACTATAAGATGTATGATACCATTAAATGAACTTTCACTTTTTATTTTAGCCGCCCTGGTGTTGGTTACTAGACCGGGGCCAAATATGATCTATTTGATATCGAGGTCAATTACGCAAGGGCGAAAAGCAGGATTAATTTCTCTGTCCGGGGTTATATTTGGTTTTATTTATTTTTGAAACAAGGAATGATCTGCCGGAAGGTACACCGGCAAAACTATTCCGGATTGGTTTTTTAACTGTATTCTATTTGTCATTTTTTCCACAATTTATTAAACCTGGGTATGGCTCTGTTTTAACACAAAGTATGGAACTTGGCCTGGCCTAGGTGTGTTAGCTTTATAGTTAATTTCCTTATTGTTTTGAGTGCAGCGAAAGTGGCTGTTTTTTTTGCAAATAATCCAACATGGGTGAAAATACAAAAGTGGATTATGGCGAGTGTGTTGACAGGATTAGCATTAAAAATGGTCGTAACAAAACAAAAATAGAACAGCCGCTAGCAATCCGACCTGTATTTTTTTTGGGTTCTACCAATAAATAAGTTTAGTTAGAAGAAATAAACTCGTAAATAAGCAATTCCGTTTCTGTTTCAATAAAAACAATTGAATACTTTTTTTTGTAAGGAATGCATTTAAAATTCAAGACTGCACGTATAGGTTCTTTGCAAACCGGGTGTGACCTTTGTTCATCAGCCATTTTTATAAAATTGTCATATATATCATTGGTGAATTTTTCAGCAGTAGCAATTAAACCTTTTGATTCAATAAACCATGCGATGGAAGAAATATTTTCTGCTGCTGATTACTTAACAATTACTTTTCTGCTTCCAATTTCCCTGGCACCTTCTTGCTATGTTTACGGACATGTTCAACATTAAATAATTTTCAGGTTTTGTTTTAGAAGCAGCTTGTCTCTGTAGAGCCTGGTACTCCTTTTCAGAAATCAAAACATATTTTTTTTTATCAATTACGATTTCTATCATTCAGTTTATTTATTGTTTCAAATTTAAAAAAAACAGAGTGAAATAAAATTTATAACCTGTTATGAACATCAGAAGAACAAGGAGTATAACATTAATTTTACCTATTGGTGACGGAAGAAACACTAACGATCTATCAATAAATATTACCAACGGTTTGCAACTACTGAATAAAACGTTTACTTTGGACTAACGATTGTCTTCCCTCCCTTGTGTTCTTAAAATTTATTTTAAAAATTATACAGTTGATAATATGGAAAATCTTATCAAAACCGGTAGGGCATTTTATGCCGTCGGTATTGCGGGTCTTGGAATTCAGCAATTCATTTACGCTGATTTTCGCCCGGTAATATTGCCGCCATGGCCAACACCAATTCCTGGCCTTGTAATCTGGGCATACCTTATAGGGTTGTGCCTGGTTGTTGCAGCAGTCATTATACTTTTCAGCAAAAAGGCCAGGTTGATGTCTCTTATTTTAGGAATAGCTTTTCTATTATTTTTTATAGGCTTTCATGTTACCTACCAGTTGTTCCTCAGCCCGTATTCTTTTCATTTGGGACTATGGACAGATCCTTTAAAAGAAACGGCTCTTTCCGGAGGGGCATTTGTTGTAGCCGGTTCGTACCCGGAAGATAAATTGAATTCAGATAAATCTTCTCTCACACGGTTCCTGGATAAATTTATTTCTGTGGGACCAATTTTCTTTTCGATCACTATGATCGCGTTCGGAATTGATCATTTTCTTTACACAGAATTTGTCGCAACGCTTGTTCCCGCATGGATTCCGGGGCATACCTTCTGGACTTATTTTGCTGCCGTAGCTCTTATCGGCTCGGGTGTTTGTATCATTTTGAAAATTAAAATAAGATTGGTTGCGTTACTCCTTGGCGTGATGCTCTTCATTTGGTTTGTAATCCTTCATATACCAAGGGCTGTCGCCGATCCCAATGGAACCAAAGGTAATGAGATAACCAGTGTATTTGAAGCATTGGCATTTAGCGGAATTGCTTTCATCATAGCATGTATGCCTCAGGCGAGGTCAAACAAGCTAAATATACCACTTGGCAGAAGAACTTCATACTTGCTAATACATTAGTGTTATCTTAAACATAAAATAACCAAATATAATGACACGAATTTTTTGCGCCAATAACACGAATTACTTTGCAGTTTTATTAATTCGTGTAATTCGCACTAATTCGTGTAATAAATCTAATCAAATCTAATTATGCAGATCATAATACAAAGCTGCTGCTCCCAACACACCGGCATTTTCTAATTCTGAAACCTCTATTCTTACATGTTCAGCTGCTTTTTGAAATCCAAATGTTTTGATTTTCTGCCACATGGCTTTGGAAAAATAAGGAAAAGCATACCGTACTGATCCACCCATAATAATCAGTTCAACATCCAATGCATATAATATCATCTTTATAGCGTTTCCAAGATGAGTTCCCATTTCTTCATACATTTTTATTGCCACTTCATTCCCTTCCTGCGCATTTTTGAAAACATCTTCCCCTTTAATTTTATACACGTTTTCAAAAAACTGCCCGCTCGCATAATATTCATAAGATTGATCCAGGTAATCTATCATTCCAAATTCTCCGGCGCCCCCATTTTTCCCCGGGTATAATTTTTTATTGATGATGATCCCTGAACCAAGCCCGGTTCCAATTGTTAAGCCAATCATAGAATTGCATCCTTTCCCTTTGCCAAAATAAAATTCACCGAGTGCAAAGCAATTCGCGTCATTATCTACAAATACTGGTATCTGATAACGGTCTTCCATCCATTTTTGTAAGGGCACTTGTTTCCAGGAAGGAATGTACACAACATCATAGACCATTCCTTCTTCTATATTTACCAGGCCGGGAACTCCTATTCCTATTGATGTTACTGAATTATTTATCAATTGATCGGTAATAGAAAACAATTCCAGTAAAACTTCTTCTGCAGATCCTTTTGCATTGATACGCCTTGAGATGATCTTTTGTAAATCATTTTCATGCACTACCCCTGCACGAACATTAGTGCCGCCAAGATCAATGCCGATATTGTATGTATTGTCCATATCTGATTTGATTATATAAGAGAGGCTGCTTCTTTGTCTAAATAAACTCTCAATCCCGGGTGGCGGCGTAATAAACTTGCAGGTAATTGTTCCGAGATTTCTCCTTCAAGAACTTTCTGTACTATCTCAGCTTTATGCCGGCTGCTCACTAAGAGAATTAAGTTACTGGCTTCCATAAGAGTCGCCAATCCTAAAGTAATTCCTTTCGAAAGCTGTTGTTCTTTCATAAAATATTTTTGCCCGATCTTTTTTGTCTGGCTATCAAGCTCGGCTACATGCGAACGCAATGCAGGAGAAGTCCCGGGTTCATTCATTCCTACATGGCCATTCATTCCAAGCCCCAGGATGGCTACGGTAATGCCCGCATGCCGGTGTATAAAATTTTCAACATTTTCACATTCTTCATCCGGGGTTTCTCCTCTTCCATCAAAAAAGCTAATGTGATCTTTTGCTATTCGCAGGGGATTAAACAATTGATTGTTTAAATGAAACCTGCAGCTTCCTTCATCATCTCCATTCAGCCCCACCCATTCATCCAGGCTTACAAAGTACCAGCCGGAGACGTCAATTTTTTTTTGATGTACCTCGTTGACCAATTCTTTATATAGACCTGTGGGCGTATCGCCTGAGGCAGTGCAAAGAACTGGATTTTTAATGGATTCAGTCAATGTTAGTATATCATCCACAGCCTGCCTGGACATTGCTTCATAATTATCGCCGGTAAAAATTTTCATTGGTTGTTTTTGTTTTAAAAATTTTCTTTTTCGTATTTATACAAAATTTGTCCAAAGATCATTATAAATCATTAAGAAGAAAAATGTATCCGCAATACATATTTCTTTATGCAAATTATATGTGCAGTTATAAATTGATTTACTTTATTTACACATTAAAATATTTTTTTGGTTACCAGCTATAGTTTTTCATAGCAACCCAGTTGTGTCACTCACTTGTGCTTTGGGTCTTTGGGCATCTGATAAAACGTCCTCGATTATTCCAATTTTCGGGACTTTGGGAAATGGATTAGATTATAGTTAACCAAATAAAATTATGGTGCTGTTACAAGCTCCAATGTTGGGTGTATTTATCTTGTTTTTCTTCCCTGGTCGGTGTTCCCACCCACCACATGAAATTAATAATTCTTCGGCTCCCGGCTCGTATGTCTCACCCTTAAAATCCTGATGTTTTCATCATCATAATAGTAGGATATTCTTAATCTGTATAATTCAAAAGCTCTAAAGCGGCCGTTGTTATTTAATTTAAACTTATCAGGTGGAAATGACTCGGGATGTGAAGGAATTTTTTGTATATTATTGATAATACCTGATCTAACCTTTTCTGCATTTTGCGGAGAATCCTGTGAAATATAATTTATAGCGTCTTCAAACTGTTTTAATGCATTTTTACTCCAGCCGATTGATCTATTTGCCATTCAACCAGCTTTGTGAAGCCTTTACTACTTCTTCATGCGGAATAAATTCTCCTTTATCCATACGGCTCATTTCTTCATCTATCTCTCTATTATATTCTTCCACGCTAACAGGGCCATTTTCTTCCTTTAATTCTACAAAATGCCTGGCCACCGTTAAAAGAGATTCTTTTTCCTGGCTGGAAAGTTTAATCCAATACTGATTAAATTCATTATCTAATAATAGTACTCCCATAGTGTCTGTTTGCATTATCAAATTTACTCATTTTTTGCTTATGGATTTTAACAGCCTTAATCAGCTATATGTCACCATTCTTTCAAAAAATGGTTACCTTCAAACCACTGCATTTAATTTTAAATACTAACGATGCCTGGTGATTCCCTGCGAGTAAATATTAATTCAAATGGCGTGCAACAAAACACGTATGATGCCATTGTAATAGGTTCCGGAATTAGTGGAGGATGGGCGGCCAAAGAACTTTGTGAACATGGGTTAAAAACATTGGTTCTCGAAAGAGGCAGAAATATCGTTCACAATAAAGATTATCCCACGGCTAACATGAAGCCATGGGAATTTAAGCACCGTAGTAAAATGCCTGAAAAATTTACGGAAGAAAATCCTTTAATTATGAAGGCTGCAGGATTTGATGAATCTACCGCACATTTTTTTATAAAAGATAAAGACCATCCTTACGTCCAGGAGAAGCCTTTTGAATGGATACGTGGTTACCAGGTGGGTGGTAAATCATTGATCTGGGGAAGGGCCTGCCCGAGATGGAGTAAATATGAATTTATAAATCCTGCAAAATATGGATATGGAATTGAATGGCCCATAAG
>JBDTZL010000298.1:0-15464 GCA_040005125.1 Ginsengibacter sp. | reverse complement strand
TCAGCAATATTATTTTAATTGATGAAATAAACCGCGCACCCGCTAAAACACAGGCCGCGTTATTTGAAGTAATGGAAGAACGACAAATTACGATAGATGGTACGACGCACATAATGGATTTTCCTTTCCTGGTTTTAGCAACGCAAAATCCTATAGAACAGGAGGGTACTTACCGGCTTCCGGAGGCTCAGCTCGACAGGTTTTTATTTAAGATTAATGTGAAATATCCCACTCTTGAAGAGGAAATACACATCCTGCTAAACCAGCAGGCGCTTACACAAAACGCATTGCTGGAGAATGTACATAAAATATTATCTACGGCACAGATTACTGAATACAGGCACATCATACACCAGGTGCTTATTGATCCGAAACTGGTAGAGTTTATTGCAAAAATTGTGAATGCAACAAGAAATAATCCTTCTTTGTTTTTAGGAGCATCACCCCGGGCATCGCTTGCCATATTAAGGGCGTCAAAAGCAAATGCGGCAATTAAAGGAAGAGATTTTGTAAAGCCGGAAGACATACTGGAAATAACTGCTCCTGTTATGCGGCACCGGATAATTTTAACTCCTGAAAAAGAAATGGAAGGCATCACACCCGATGAGCTCATTCAAAATATAATTAGCAATATTGAAATACCCAGATAAAAAAGTCATTAAGTCATTAAGTCATTAAGTCAATAGGTCATTAACTGTTCCCCCATTGATTATTTACTGTTGACCATTGACTAATGACTAATGACTAAAAAATTAAAACAATAAACGGTACCAAAAGGAAAGAATGGACTTTATAAAAAAATACTTTGGCGACCTGTTTGTTACTTCCCGCTTTTACGCAGGTTTGCTGGCGTGCATATGTTTATTTGTAGTGTCATTTTATATCCCGGCTCTTGGAGCAATTGCGCCTATAGCTTTTTTTGTACTTATTATTTTTTGTATTACCGATTACATTTTTTTATTTTTTACAAAGAGATTTCCCTTCGCAAAAAGGATTACCGCAGGGCGGCTAAGCAACGGCGATGAAAATAAAATTGAACTCATTGTTAAGAATGAATTTTCTTTCTCCGTAAAAGTCGCGGTAATTGATGAATTGCCGGAACTTTTCCAGGATCGTAACTGGAGAAAAAATTTAGCTTTAAAAGGTAAACAGCAAAAGAAAATTCAATATTTCCTCCAGCCCCTGCAAAGGGGAAAATATTATTTTGGCAATATTCATCTATTTGTTACTTCACCCTTAGGATTGGTTTGCCGCAGGTTTACTACAGAAGCAGTTGAAACGATTCATATATATCCTTCTTTTATGCAGCTTCATAAATACGAGCTACTGTCAAATGGAACAATTCAACATGAAAGTGGAAGTAGCCGAATGCGTAAGATTGGCCAGAGCATGGAGTTTGAGCAGATTAAAGAATATGTTTCGGGCGATGATATCCGTACGCTTAACTGGAAAGCTTCTGCAAGAAAGGGCGGTTTAATGGTAAACAATTTTATGGACGAAAGATCGCAACAGGTTTATTGCATTATAGACAAAGGGCGCCTCATGAAAATGCCTTTTGAAGGATTAACGCTGCTGGATTATGCAATTAACAGTTGTTTGGTACTTAGTAATGTGTGTCTTAAAAAACAAGACAGGGTAGGAGTAATTACTTTTTCAAACACACTGGGAAGTGTACTTGCGGCAGATCGAAAACCTGTGCAAAAAGAAAATATCCTGCAGTTGCTTTATAATCAAACCACAGGATTTCTTGAAAGTGATTTTGAGATGCTTTACATGCAAATAAGAAATCGTATCAGGCACCGGAGCCTGCTGATATTGTTTACAAACTTTGAATCGTTATCGGGCCTGCACAGGCAGATTGATTATTTGCGGTCCATAGCAAGCCATCATTTATTATTGGTGGTGTTTTTTGAAAATACGGAGCTGGAGAAACTTACCAATTCACATGCAGCCAATGTTGAGCAGGTATATATTAAAACCATTGCTGAAAAATTTGCCTTTGAAAAAAGATTGATTGCAAAAGAATTGCTGAAGCATGGAATTTTGTCTGTGATCGCCTCTCCGCAAAAACTTACCGTAAATATTATCAACAAATACCTGGAGCTGAAAACCCGCCAGGCTATTTAATGCCCCTGAAAAAGAAAAGATCTTGAAAATAATTAAAAATGGATAAGCAAAATATTCTAAATAATAAATTACCGGGCGGTTCTTTCTGCCCTTTAGAGGAAGGGGGTATGTTACTCATACATAAACCGTTGCACTGGACATCCTTTGATGTAATCAGAAAAATACGTAACACACTGAAAATAAAAAAGGTGGGCCATGCGGGTACGCTTGACCCTTTGGCAACAGGCCTTTTGATTGTTTGCACCGGCAGGTTTACCAAAAAGATTAATGAGTACATGGCGCAGGAAAAAGAATATACCGGCACTTTTACTTTGGGTGCCGTAACGCCTACATTTGACCTGGAGAGTGAACCGGGAAACTTTCAGTCCGTTGATAATGTAAGTGAAGAAATGATCTATGAAACTACAAAAAAATTTACCGGGGAAATTATGCAGTTACCTCCCATTCATTCTGCTATTAAGCAAAAAGGGAAACCTGTGTACCTCCTTGCACGAAAGGGTATTGATGTTATCATGGAACCCAGGAAAATTTCCATTCCTGAGTTTGAGATTACCAATATTAGCCTGCCAATAATTTCTTTTAAAGTTGTGTGTACAACGGGCACGTATATACGCAGTTTGGCGCATGATTTTGGGCAGGCACTTGGGTGTGGCGCCTATCTTAGCAGCTTATGCCGCACACGAATCGGGAAGTTTACTTTGGAAGAGGCTTTAAGTATGGAGGAATTTGTCAGCTTAACTTTAAAAAATAAAACCTGAAGAAACATTCAACCAAAAGCTTTTTTCAATTATAATTATTATAATTTTCACATAAAATTCTTTTATGAGGAAGGCTATTCTTACGGTACTATTGCTTATTTGTTCCAATACATTTATGACTTTTGCCTGGTATGGGCATTTGAAAATGAAACAACTGAACTGGCTTCCCGGCGCAAGCCTTTTTCTTATCGTTCTCATTAGCTGGGGAATAGCATTTTTTGAATATCTTTTCCAGGTGCCGGCCAACAGGATTGGCTTTGTTGAAGATGGTGGTCCTTTTACATTATGGCAACTGAAAGTGATCCAGGAAGTAATTACCCTTGTTGTCTTTACCGCGTTCACTCTAATTTTTTTCAAAGGCCAGCCTTTAAAGATCAACCATCTTATTGGCTTTGGATTTCTTGTGTTGGCCGTTTACTTTATTTTTAAAAAATAAGCCAGTTATTGCGGCTCTATTCTTTATTTTCTACATTTTTACAGTTCATATCATTCACGTAAAATATGAATACCGGCATCACTACAATTATTTTTGATTTAGGTGGCGTTCTTATCGACTGGAATCCGCGTTATGTTTATCGCACTATTTTCGATAGCGAAGAAAAGATTGATTGGTTCTTTGAAAACATTTGTACCAATGAGTGGAATGAAAACCAGGATGCGGGGAGGTCATTGAACGAGGCAACTGAAGAACTGGTAGCGAAATATCCTGAACACGCAATGGAAATAAGAGCTTATTATGACAGGTGGGAGGAGATGTTGGGCGGCCCCGTTCACGAAACAGTAGAAATTTTACGCAAATTGAAAGAAACAAAAAAATATAAGATATACGCACTTACCAACTGGAGTGCTGAAACATTCCCGGTTGCGCTGGAACGTTATGATTTTCTGCATTGGTTCGATGGTATCGTAATGAGTGGTGAAGAAAGAACAAGAAAGCCTTTTCCTGAGATATACCAGGTGCTTCTCGACCGGTTTAAGATTAATTCTTCTGAAGCTGTTTTTATAGATGATAGCCTTCGGAATATTAAGGGCGCGGAAGATATGGGTATTGCGGGCATACATTTTAAAACACCACGGCAATTATTGCAGGATTTAAAACAAAGTCAGATTATTAATTAGCCAATTAGATAGTTAGCCAATTAGCTAATGTGCCAATTAGCTAATTTTGGAAAATGAAATAATTTAATATGCAATTGCTAATGTGTTAATATAGTAACGATAACAATTGGCTAATTAGCTAATTGGCTAATCAGCTAATTACCTAAATCAGCTATTAAAAAAAATGAAATGAGTCACTTACTCGGAAGAAATGTATTTGGAGATCCTGTTAACCAGGGTAACGTCCTTACACGGGACGAAGCGAATAAACTGCTGAACGATTGGGTACTGAATGAAAAATTAAGGCTACATATGCAGCAGGTCGGATATCTTATGCAGCGTTGGGCGGCAGAAAGAGAGCAACTTGATGACGCGGGTCAATGGCGTTGGGAAATGGCGGGTTTGCTGCACGATGCAGATTGGGATCAGTGGCCTGATCAACATTGCAGCAAAATAATATCGGCACTGGAAGAAAGGAATATCGATCCCGGAATTATACACGCGATCGCATCACACGGGCCGAATTATTTTGGAGTGGAACCTGAAACGAAGATGGACAAGATATTATACGCATTTGATGAACTGTCGGGATTGATCCATGCATATTCATTGATGCGCCCCGAAGGGTATAAAGGAATGGAATTAAAAGGAGTGAGGAAACGGCTGAAAGAAAAATCGTTCGCAGCCAACGTGTCGCGCGAAGAAATCCAGGATGCCTGCGACAGGGCCGGAGTTCCTCCTGAAGAAGTGATTAATTTTATCATTCAACATCAATCTTCTGCACGATAGGAGATTTACGGTTATATAAAATTCACAGTCGAATTTTATATAAAAGAAAGCCACGGTTAATGCTTCGCATTAAGGGTTTTGCCACGAACCTGCCTGGCGGCAGACAGGTTACACGAATTAACACAAATTAGGTCACAAGAAAGCCACGGATTACCCAGATTTCCACGGATTACCTGTATTAAATTCGGGAAAATTCGTGTAAGTCGTGGCTAGTTTTTTTGCCGGCTAAAAAATGTCTGCATGATTCGTCTATACCTAAATGAATTAAAATTGTTATGGCTGAGCTGAAAACAAAACAGACTAATGAAAGTGTTGTGAAATTTCTGAATACTATCGCGGATGCTGCCAAACGCAAAGATTGTTTTGAAATTACTGAAATGATGAAACAGGAATCCAAATGCGAGCCAAAGATGTGGGGCTCCGGGATTATTGGTTTTGGAAGTTATCATTATAAATATGAGCGTGGCCATGAGGGAGATATCTGCCTGGTTGGTTTCTCGCCCGGAAAACAAAATATTTCATTATATATTATGGCAGGCATTAATGACCAACGATTCTTAAAGAGCTGATAAAAATTTCGATCGATACTCTAAAAAATAAATATGGATAGTATATTTCCCGGGGAATGGATATCATGACCGGGGCAAATGCCAGTTTATTTTTTTGTATTGTATTCCCTTAATTCAACACTTATATCGCAGTCATTTTTTTATTAAATTATTTGGCGGCCATGTCTCATTTTTCCAGTCCTGAACGTCATAAGAATATTATTCTGATTATTAACTAAAAAATGTAAAGGTTATGGACAAAAATTCAAATTCACTCAATTGGTTCGAAATCCCGGCTCTCGATATTGTAAGAGCTCAAAAATTTTATGAAACTATTTTTGATGTTAAAATGGAACAGATGCAGGAAATGATGGGGATGAAAATGGCCGGGTTTCCTGCAGATATGGGAAACGGGAAAGCAAGCGGTGCACTGGTAGAGAGCCAAATGCATAAGCCTTCAACGGATGGCAGTGTCATTTATTTAAATGCCAATCCTGAAATCCAAAAGGTTATTGACCGTATCGAAAAAGCAAGCGGCAAGGTATTAATGCCGAAAACACAAATCAGCCCGGAAATCGGGTATATGGCTTTTTTTCTTGATAGCGAAGGGAATAAAGTCGGGCTGCATGCGCAGAATTAAATTAAATTGTATTCCTGAAATATCCTGCGGGAGATTCAATTTTTTCGGCAGGATGTTTTAATATTTTTTAGAAATGTCCTGATTCAAAGACCATGATCGTCATAGGAATAGAATTTTAATTTTATTCATTTAAAAAATTGAAGTAATGAACAAGTCAATCTATCAGTCACAAATTATTTTCTACCTGAACGACCGTCTTTTTATCAATGCCCTGCAAGGCATTAGTGAAGAGCAGGCAAAAGAAAGGATCACCGGGCATGTAAATCCTGTAAACTGGATCGCGGCACATACAGTTTCGGCACGGTACAATGCATTGAGGTTCCTTGGTGCTCCCGCCAATAACCCTTACAACGATCTGTTTGATAATTTCAGAGGTTACGATTCATCACTAAATTATCCTACACTTGCAGAAATAAAAGATGAATGGAAAAAGGTATCCGGCTTGCTTAAAGATGCTCTTACGTCAGTTTCAGAAGAACACCTTGCCGGCGATGCTCCAATAAAAAATCCAGGCGGTGATTTTACAAACGGTGGAACTATTGCTTTTTTTGCCCAGCATGAAAGTTATGATATTGGTCAAATGGGATTGCTTAAAAAGTTCTACACGAAAGAAGCCATGAGTTATAATTAAACGAATAAGAAAAGACGTGAAACCGTAAAACATATACCTGAGAAAAATTAATTCAAACGAAAATCAATAAACATGAAAGAATATCTGTTATTATTCAGGGGCGCCAATACCAGGGGAATTGAGCAACCACCTGAACAAATACAAGCCCACATGCAACGTTGGATGGAGTGGATGGGTAATCTTAGTAAAGAAGAAAAATTGGTAGGAGCTCAGCCGCTTAATCATACCGGTAAAACTATATCAGGTACTCAAAAAGTTATTTCCGATGGCCCTTTTGCGGAAGGCAAGGAAATGGTCGGTGGCTATCTTATTTGCAAGGCTGATTCTTATGATGAAGCCGTTGAGATCTCAAAAGGATGTCCTATCCTTGAGTATGATGACGGAGTAGTTGAAGTAAGAGAAATTCAGGAATTGAAAATGTAGGGGCAGGGTTTACCCCTCCCATCAACATAACAGGGGCTGGTGCCATAGTAGGGGCGGAGCGGGTTCATCCCCGCCCAATAATTGTTGATCAGCCAGCCGGCAAAGGCGGCGATAAATTTTGTTTTATTCTTTAATTTATATCAGTTAATTAAAACTTATGGCGAAAATAAAAAGTAATGGACAGGAAGGGACTAAGGAAAGTCCCTGGAAATTAAAGACGCCTCCGGGCTCGTCAGAATACCTTATGTATAAAGATGATTCTGTAGATCCTGCTATCCTTGTTTGTAAAGTAGGCAGTACTACCCTACATTACCAATGGAGGTGCATTGAAGACCTGCATACAATGTTGAAAAAACATGGTGATTGGATGGAACTTGGCAGTGCTGATGAGCAAAAACCTGCAAGGGAAGGAACCGTTGAAGCATGGGGACGTTCTGATAAAAATCCCGTTGGCGGATGGTATGGTTTAAAAAAAGGTTTTCGCGGAAGATTTGGAATGTATGTACCCCCGTTAATGGAGGCATTGGGGCTTGTTGAACTCGAGCACAATCCAAAGAACAACCGCATGAAAGCATTGTAATTATTCCAATGAAATAAAAATTCCGTGCCTTCACCTGCTGAACCTGTTAAACAACTTACTGACCATCTTTTTCGAAACGAATCGAAAAAGATGGTTTCTGTTTTAACTAAAATATTTGGAACTGAAAATCTTCAGACAGCAGAGGATGTTGTGCAGGATACCCTGCTCCAGGCTATGCAGATTTGGAAACTGAAGGGTATTCCCGATAATCCTTCGGCGTGGCTTTATCGCGTTGCAAAAAATAAAGCCATTGATATCATCCGGAGAAATAAGCACTCTGTACAATTTGATTTTAGCGATAATGAAAAAATTCTTCTTACTTCAGAGTATACGATTGCCGCCACAATGGATAATTTTTGGAAAGAAGAAATAATAAAAGATGATTTACTGAGGATGATGTTTGCGTGCAGCCACCCTGGAATTTCAAAAGAAAATCAAATCACACTCATGCTGAAAACACTTTGTGGATTCAGTACTGTAGAAATCGCCAAAACATTTCTTACAACGCAGGAAACTATTTCCAAAAGATTGTACCGCACAAAAGAATTTTTCCGGCAGCATAGAATCAAATTAGTTATTCCGTCGGTTGATGAAATAAAAAACAGGACGGATGCTGTATTAAATACTATCTATCTTCTTTTCAACGAAGGATATAATTCGACAAGCTCAGAAGAATTGATAAGGAAAGATCTAATTGAAGAGGCGATGATGCTTTGCAGGTTACTTACGGAAAATGATCATACACAACAACCCGAAGTATTTGCGTTGATGGCATTAATGTGTTTTCATTCATCAAGGAGCGATAGTCGCTTAACAAAAGAAGGAGAAATTATTTTACTTCCGATGCAGGACAGATCCAAATGGGTTTCCTCATTAATTGAAGAAGGAAATGATTACATGAACAAGGCCGCATTTGGGAATGCAGTAAGTACTTATCATATAGAAGCGGCCATCGCGTACGAGCATTGTATTGCCGGAAGCTTTGAAGAAACCAATTGGAAAAAAATCTTAGATTATTATGAATGGTTGTGTAAAATTGCTCCCTCCCCAATAAATGAGTTAAATAAAGTGGTGGCAGTAATGCAGCTATTTGGGGCAGCCATAGCTTTGGAAGAATTAGAATCTATTAAAGAAAAAAAGAAACTGGAATCATACTATTTATACCATAGCCTTCTTGGTGAAATCTATTCCCGCCTGGATAATTTGTTAGCGTCTAAGGAACATTTTGAAACTGCCATTAGGCTCACCCACTCCGAGACAGAACGAAAGATGTTAACCAATAAGATCGTTGCTTTATTAAATTAACAATTATTTAATTCCGGGTACAATTATACGCGTTTCCCGTTTTTCAAATAATTCGATAATATTTGCAGCGAAAGGATATTTTTACTGGTCATTCAATATATGTTTCAAAAGTTTATTCCGGTCTTATTTTTTGTTTTATTTGCTTTTCTCAAAGTAAATTCTCAAACCTGCACGACACTCGGACAAAATCCATCTACTGCTTTTCCGGTGTGTGGCACCGATACGTTCAGCCAGAAGACTGTTCCCTATTGTGGCGGCAGGTTTATGCCCGGTGTATGTAGTATGGATGGCGTGGCGGATGTTAATCCATTTTGGTATAAATTTACCTGTTTCAGTGCAGGTACACTGGGTTTTTTAATAACGCCAAACGACCTGGATGATGATTATGATTGGGAACTGTTTGATATTACCGGCCATAACCCAAATGATATTTACACCAATACTTCTTTGTTCGTTGCCTGTAACTGGTCGGGTAACGTGGGGCTTACCGGTGCTTCTGCCGCCGGAACTTCTTTGCAAAATTGTGCCGGGAGTGGTTATCCAACTTTCAGCGCCATGCCTTCATTGAAACTTGGCCGTAATTATCTTTTATTGGTCAGCCATTTTACAAGATATACACCGTCGCAAAACGGGTATAAATTGTCATTTGGCGGAGGTACTGCAGGCATAACCGATCCGCTTTTACCGGATGTGTCCAAAGCAAATTCTTCATGCGATGCTACGCAAATAATTGTGAAACTGAATAAACGAATGAAATGTACCAGCCTTACTGCCGACGGAAATGATTTTACGATTTCACCGGCACTTTCAGCCATTACAGGGGCGACGGGAATTGGATGCGATAACGGGTTTGATATGGACTCAGTGATGTTAACATTGAGTAAGCCCTTGCCTCCTGGTAATTATACAGTTACTATAAAAAATGGAACTGATGGAAATACGCTGCTAGATAATTGTGACAGGAATATTACTCCTGGAAATAATTTACCATTGGTTATTGTTCCATTGCGGCCAACGCCCATGGATAGTTTAACGGCTGTTGGATGTTCACCGAATTCATTACAATTAGTATTTAAAAAAAATATCCGGTGCAATTCTATCGCTGCAGATGGAAGTGATTTTATTGTTACCGGCCCTTCAGTTGTTTCTGTAACAGGCGCGCAGGGCAATTGTGTAAATGGAGTAAGTGATGTTATCAAAGTTGTTGTATCGGGTGCAATTGTAAACCAGGGAAATTACCGCGTTACACTTGTGAAAGGTAGTGATGGAAATACCATTTTTGATGAGTGCGGGCAGGAAACGCCGGCCGGATCAGCCTTAGATTTTACAACAAAAGATACAGTGTCTGCCGCATTTACTTACGGGATTTTTCAAGGCTGTAAAATAGACTCCGTTGCTTTTAGCCATGATGGAAGAAATGGGGTTAATCAATGGCTCTGGCAACTTGACTATTCTGGTATAAGCCATCTGCGAAATCCTATGGCATATTTCAGCACATTTGGACTGAAGCAAATTACATTATCTGTATCCAACGGTGTATGCAGTGACACAGTAACACAAGCAATTTCCCTTGATAACACATTAAAAGCGGCTTTTGAAACAAATAATTTACTGTGCCCCGAAGATGCCGCAACATTTATCAATAAAAGTATTGGAGATATCACTAATTATTATTGGGATTTTGGTGAGGGAAACACCAGTGAATCACAAACACCTGCATCCCTGCACTATCCCAAATTGAATTTGGAAAAAACATATCCAATAAGTTTGATTGTTGAAAACAAAGCCGGTTGCTTTGACACAGCGATGAACAATTTAAAAGTGTTGAAGAGCTGTTACATTGCCGTGCCAAATGCGTTTACGCCTAACGGTGATGGAGTAAATGATTATCTCTACCCGTTAAATGCTTATAAAGCCGACAATCTTGAATTCAGTGTGTATAACCGGGTGGGCCAATTGGTATTTCATACTACCGATTGGACAATAAAATGGGATGGTACGCTAAAAGGAAATCCGCAGGATTCAGGTATCTATGTATGGATGTTGAAATATACCAATCATGATACCGGCAAAAAGGTCTTTCAGAAAGGTTCAACTGTATTAATAAGATGAATATTTTTACACTTGCTAATGGGACTCTTTTGCAGAGAGAAAGCTTTTCCCTGGAAAAATTATACCGATTTTAAATGAAATACATTGCTTCCACATTAAAACTGCTTTTCGCAATTATGCTGATTTCATGGACAGCCGGTAATATTTATTGGCTAAAAAAGGATTGTAATTCATACACTCTTAACTATACAACGGGGATACATCTTTAATTGATGGGTATCAAAAATTAATTATAACTGGATTAAAAAATGTTGAGAGGTTCTTTGGCGGCCACTACAAAAATAAATTTGAAGTATTCATTTATTCCAACCGGATGTCTTTGGAAAGCACATGGGAAGTAATTGGAAAATGCCTGGTTTTAAGCCTGAATGCCGGATGGTTGCCAGCGATATTTCAAAAAAGATTGATATTCTTTCTCCGAAAATATGGGATACTGAATCATGCGAATATAAGTATGAACAAAAGGAACAAACCCAACAGTTGATACCCATGAATTAATTCACGTTTTTCACGGGCAATTAAATGTAAGCCCTGATTTTAATGACGCTAAAGATATTGATTGGTTTATTGAAGGGTTGGCAACTTGCGCTTCGGGGCGATGTGATTCCCACAGGGTTATGGAAATTGTGAAAGCGACTAAAAAAATGAAACAATACCTCAGTCTATAAATCAGTTCCGGACTGGTAAATTAAAATATGCATTATCCGGAACAGTGGTCATGTATATTGACAAAAAGCATGGTAGAAATAAGATAAAAGACTTATTTACATATGATCAGAAGGAAAAAATCCTGCATGTTCCTGGAACAACTGAAATAAATCTTCTATCAGGATGGAAAGAATATATGTTGACATCACCAGGACACCAAAACTTACCGGGTATTCTTACAGGCGATCAATTTGCTTCATCACATTTTCCACAATTCTGTCGCATCTTAAAAGATGAAAATTAAGTATATCGTCTTTTTGATAATATGCCGATACTGAATTTTTCAACATAGCTTTTGCACGGTTAAGCCTCACTTTTACATTCACTTCACTGAGGTCGAGGCATTCACGGGTTTCTGCTACATTCATATTTTCAATTTCCCGCATTACAAATACAGCTCTGTATTTTTCCGGGAGCCGCCGTATCGCTTTCTCCAGTATTCCTTTTAACTCCGAGTTCACAACATTCATAAGAGGTGTTTGAGAATCCACGAGCTGGGATTGATAAATCTGGTCGCTCACCACGTCATCATTTATATTCAATATCTGTTTTCTTTTTTTCATCCTTAACAGGCTTTCATTAATCAATATTCTTGTCAGCCATGTTGAAAAAGCTGATTTGAATTCAAACTTTCCAAGATTTTCATACGCTTTTATATAGGCCACCTGCATCACGTCTTCCACTTCTGCATCGTCGTTTATAATTGACATACCCACACGATAAAGCCGTTGATTATACCTGCGCACTATATTGGCATAGAGGTTCTTTTCACTCTGCAGCACCCTGGAAATAATTTCGTTGTCAGAAACAGTATCTGCTACAATTGTACGTTGATTGTTCATTTTGTTCACGAATCCATTATTAGAGTGCCGTGTTACAGGAAGGTTACAAAATTACCTGAATATTTCTTTGTAACCTTTTCAATTGATCGTACTCCAATGATTACAACAAATTCACTTACTAAAAAAATATTATGGATACTACAGTTCAAAATGCACAAAGCATTCGAAGAATTTTACAATACACTTATGGTATTGTGCCTATAGTTGCGGGGTTGGATAAATTCACCAACCTCCTGGTAAAGTGGGAAGATTATTTAAGTCCGTCAATTGCCAAAATATTACCTTTCACTGCAGGAACCTTTATGCATATTGTTGGCATAATTGAAATTGTGGCGGGAGCCCTCGTTTTGTTCCGCCCACGTATAGGTGGTTATGTTGTAATGGCATGGCTTGCTTTAATTGCAATCACTTTAATATTGGGGGGCCATTATTTTGATGTGGCAGTAAGAGATCTGGTGATGGCTATTAGTGCTTATTGTTTAGCAAAACTTTCGGTGATTTATACCAGCCAAAACTCAACAGAATATTCCAAAGCCTGAGAACAAATTATTGATTCATATGTCAATTATTAAATTGGGAGATATAGTATGCTGGTACTAAAATTGTAAACAACAAAAATTAAATAAATATTTTTATGATGCAAAACGAAATGATGTTGAATACGGCTGGCAATAAGCTGTCTCTCGAAGAATTGGAAGATCTGTTTGGAGAACAGCACATCGCAACTTCCTATGATACATCTTTGCGAAATGATGCGTTCGATTTATCGGATGAGGAAAAAGTGAAAATTATTGCCCGGCATTTCAGGGAAATAATGCTTACACTGGGATTGGACTTACAGGATGATAGCCTTAGAGGAACGCCAAAACGGGTTGCAAAAATGTTTGTAAAAGAAATATTCAGCGGGTTAAATCCTGACAACAAGCCTGTCATTGCATTGTTTGATAATAAATATAATTATAATCAAATGCTCGTAGAAAAAAATATTACACTGTATTCAAATTGTGAACACCATTTTGTTCCAATTATTGGAAAGGCGCATATTGGTTATATATCATCCGGTAAGGTTATAGGGTTATCAAAACTTAACAGGATAGTTCAGTATTACTCACAAAGGCCTCAGGTACAGGAGAGGCTGACTATGCAAATAGCAAATGAATTAAAACATGTTTTGCAAACAGACAACGTTGCTGTGATAATAGATGCCGTACATTTATGTGTTTCTTCCAGAGGCGTAAGAGACGTCAACAGTAGTACTGTTACAGCTGAATATTCCGGTGACTTTTTAAACGGAGCCCGGAGGGATGAGTTTTTGAAATATGTGAATTGAAACCATAGTAGGGACAGGCCGGGACCTGTCCGTTATGATTGAAAAATAATTTAGACCTTAATTAAAAAAAATGGAATCACACATTGTAAAAATAAGATCGATTGACAAAGTCACACACGATGTTGTAAGGATCGTTTTTGAAAAACCCGTCGGTTATATATTTACCCCGGGCCAGGCAACAGAAATAGCTATAAATAAAAAAGAATGGGAGGAAGCAAGAAGGCCATTTACATTTACCAGTTTGCCTGGTGACGATCATTTGGAATTTACTATAAAAACATATCCTGAGCGTAAAGGAGTTACCAACGAAATTTTGAATTTGATACCTGGTGATGAATTGATATTGCATGACGTTTGGGGCGCCATCTCTTATAAAGGAGAAGGTGTATTTATAGCAGGTGGTGCAGGCATCACACCATTTCTCTCTATTTTCAGGTATTTAAAGTCAAAAAATGGAATCAACAATAATCTTTTGATTTTTGCCAACAAAACAAAGGCCGATATTATTTATGAAGATGAGTTTAAGAGCCTGTTGGGCAATGCTTTTATTAATATCTTATCAGAGGAGGAAGTAACAGGTTATGCTCATGGAAGAATCACCGAAGATTTTTTGAAAGCACACATTGCTGATTTTAATAAACCATTTTATGTATGTGGCCCGCCTCCAATGATGGATGCCATACAGAGTCAATTGAACAATCTTGGTGTTGCCGGTAATTTACTGGTTGTGGAGATTTAGATCTTGTATTTAGGTAATGTGTCAACACTCCGGTGATTTTTTAAATTACGGAACATACGATTGTTCACCACATAGCATCATAGGAGGCATATAGAATATACATAGAGAAGCATGCATCTTCTATGTGGACCTGTGATTCTGTCCCTATGTGGTGAAATAAAAAAATAAAATTACGGTTAGCGATCGTGGATAGACTTTTTTGAAAGGCACGATCAATAAAACGAGTATTGATTTCTATATAGTTTTTGTTTCAATCTACTACTTCAATTCTTCCTTGCTTCCATTAACCTTATTTAACCTTAAATAAAAGTTGGTTAACCCATTTTGTTAATACTGCTGAATAGGTTTGTGCCTTATTCAAATCAACTAGAATGAAACAATTGCTGCTTATCACATTTGCTTGTATTATAAATTCGATAATAGCCAGGGGACAGCAAACTACAATAGTTGCAGGTAATGTTACAGATACCACCAACCTGCAGCATTTGGAGGGAGCTACTATTTCTCTCATCAATACAAAAGATTCATCATTATTAAGTTTTGTGAGAACTGATACCAGCGGTAATTTTATTTTCAACAAAGTTCTTAAAGGGAAATACAGGCTTTCTGCAACCCATTCAGGTTTTCATCCTTCCTGGCGATCATTCAATGTAACAGGAGAATCAACAATAAACCTGGGTGAGATTTTCATGAGGGATAATTCATTGCTTGACGAAATTGTTATAGATGCAGACAAACCTCCCGTTACCGTAAATGGTGATACGCTTGAATTTAATGCGGGTTCATTTGCAACAAAGCCAAATGCCGTCGTAGAAGATCTTTTGAAAAAAATGC
>JBDTZL010000220.1:0-4556 GCA_040005125.1 Ginsengibacter sp. | reverse complement strand
CTGTCCATCCGGGAACAAAATTTAATTCTTCGAATGATAGCTCATCATATCCAAATTGTATGAGGGCTTTTCCTAAATTAATTCTATTATTAATTTCATCCTTAAGCCAAATATCCAGATCGCCTGTTGTCCTGGAAAATCCATGAAGATTAACTGCAAATCCACCAATCATAATGTATTTCACATCATATTGATTTAAAGACTTCCAAAAGGTTATTAAATCATTATCAAGAATGTCCATAAATACTACTGAATTATTTTTTAATTATAACAGCATTTTGCAGCATAAAGTGAATCCGCATCATACGGGTAAAAAGATGAAATTTTTCCGTATCGGATCTTCCAATAGCTTCTTTTATTCTTTTTATTTCAAGTGAAGAAATGGTATAGCCATTATCCATTATTATTTCGTCTTCATTATCCTTTTTATCGGGAGTGTTCATATTATAAAATTAAGATAATATATGTGCATAATTTTACCTATCAATAAAACATAAGGTATTATTCAGAATAATAGAATCAGGAATAGATAAATATGGCTTTCGATTAAATCCAAAATACAAAACACAGTAAAAGAAAAGTGAAGAAGTATAGCCACAGATTCCAGATTTTATATGATGTCCCTCTGAAATTTTTTTTTTCTGTGGCTAAAAATTGCATGGAAAACTGCATGAAAGTTTGCTTCCAAATAATGATAATCCGCTTACCCATATAAGTGGAATAAAATCGTTGTAACAACTATAAATTCCGTCGCGCCTGGTATTTTATGAATCTATCTTTTTAATTTTAACCCATGAATCAAAGAATAGCCCACCTGGCATTAATCGTTAACGATTATGATGAAGCAATTAAATTTTATACAGAGGAACTCAATTTCATTCTTATTGAAGATACCGTTTTGAGTGAAGAAAAGCGGTGGGTACTGGTAAAACCACAGGGTGCAGGTGAATGCAGCTTATTGCTTGCAAAAGCTTCTAATGAACAACAAAAAAGCAGCGTAGGTAACCAATCGGGCGGACGGGTATTTTTGTTTTTACATACGGATAATTTTAAACGCGACTATCAGAATTTAATTGATAAGAAAATTAAAATCATAAGAGAACCTGCAACTGAATCGTACGGAACAGTAGCTGTTTTCGAAGACCTGTATGGAAATTTGTGGGATTTAATTGAGCGGCTTTAAATCAGTTGATGGTCCATTGCAAACTTTACAAGTGAAGCCGTGTTCTTTACATTCAGTTTGGCCAATAAGTTTTTCCTGTGACTGTCAACTGTGGACGGACTTACAAAGAGTTTACCTGCAATTTCAGGGTTGGTGAGCCCTTCGGCAATTAGTACCAATATTTCTTTCTCCCGTCTTGTTATTGCGGGAATTTGAGCAGACTCATTACTTTTACGCATTGCCTGCCCTGCTTCAAAACTTAAATAAGTTTTCCCCTTACTTACTTCATGAATTGCTTCGAGTAATTCGTTTTTATCTGCATTCTTTACGACATATCCACTGGCACCGTTCTCCATCATTTTTGTGACATAGCTGCCCTGGTTAAAGGTGCTTAGCGCTAATATCATTATACCGGGATATTTTGTTTTTATTTCTTTACACAGATCGATACCATTCATATCAGGCAGATTAATATCCATAAGAATAACATCGGCTGAGTTATGTACAAAAAAGCCTAAACAGGATTGTGCTGTCATGGCATAACCGCAGATTTCAATTCCCTTTTCATTGCCAAGCAATGAGCGCATTCCTTCCTGGACAAGGGGATGATCATCAACAACAAACACACGGATTGCCGCATTATACATATACTTCAATATTTACAGAAGTTCCTTTATTATCTTCTGAAATGACATCTAATTTACCCTTTAGATAATTAGCCCGGCTGCGGATATTTGCCCAACCCGAGCTTTTACTTTTTTCTAGAATTTTTATATCAAATCCTTTGCCGTTATCTTCCACAGCTATACTGATCCTGTCTTCTTCACGGATCAACTGCACCAGTACATCATTTGCCCTTGCATGTTTAAAAATATTATTCAACAGCTCCTGGATAATACGATACACAATAATCTCTGTAGTACTTTCAATCCTGTTTTCCATACCAAATGATTGATATTTTATATTCAGTATCTGAGCCTTATTAATATTATCGCAATAATCTTTCAGCGCTTCATCCAATCCAAATTTTACGAGAGCTTCCGGCATCATGTTATGCGCTACCCGGCGAAGTTCCTGTATGGAAGTATCCAACATATCCAGCGATCGCTCAAACGCAACTACATTTTCGTGGTTGATGATCAAATTGCTTTTCATATTCATAAGTGAGAATTTTACACCTGTTAGCATTCCACCCAATCCATCATGCAGATCCTTTGCAAGCCGTGTGCGCTCATCTTCCTGCCCTTTCAGCATGGAGTCAACAGCGACTAATTGTTTATCTTTTTCCAATTCACGAATGTGCTGTTGTTGTAATTCGCCTTGTTGTTTTGCCAATAATTGCCGGTGACGAAAGTTTCTGAATCCAACAAAAGCTGTAATTAGCAACACCCCCAACGAGGCTATCAAAAAATAATTCAGTATGGATTTTTCCTTTATGGAAAGCGCTTGTATTTCTTTATCCTTTTGAAGTTGTATAATATTTCTTTCTTTTTTTTCGCTTTCGTATTTCGCTTCCATGTCAGCGATTTTTTCAATGCTTTCCACTCTGAATAAGGAATCGCTTATTGCAGAAGACAGTGAAAGATAATCATAAGCCTGTTTATAATTTCCCCTGTTTTCTTCTATCTCAGCCCTTGTAAGATAAATCTCTTTTAAGTCTGCTCTCGAGCCTACTTCTTTCGCTAAAGACTCTGCCTGCATGATAAATTGAATTGCTTTGCCGGGCATATTTAATTTAAGATATAAAAGCGCCAGATGCGAGCAGGCTGCACATATATGATAGTGGTTTCCCATTTGTTGGGAATATGAATATGATTGCATGTAGTTATCTAAAGACTTCCGGTATTGTTTCTTATCGTAATAATATCCGCCCAGGTTATTATAAATATCTCCGAGCTGCTCCAGGTCATTATTATCTTTAGCAAGAGGAAGTGCTTTTTGCAATATTTCAAACTGTTTTTCTAACTGGTTAAGATGTCCGTATGTTACCGAAAGATTTACCAATGCATATACAACAGTGGTTTTATCGTTATTCTTTTGTGCAAGTTCTAACGCTTTATTACCCATCTGGATTGATTGATCAAACTCACTTTGACCATCCAGCAGAGAGCATAAGTTGGAGTATAATACCGGTAATTTTTTTTGATCGTTGCAACGCTCCAGCAACCGCGCACTTTGTAAGTAATATTCAATTGCCCTGACCGGATTTTTTTTATGCAGGTATACATTTCCGATATCACCCAGCACGGCTGCAATTTTGCCCGTATCGTTAATTTCTTTAGCTACCGGGATAGCATCTGCAAAACTGTTGAGCGCTTTATCCAACTCATTACTCTCTATATAGGAAATACCAACATCTACCATTGATGATAACATCAGCCTGTTATTTTTATTCTTTTTACTTATTTCCAATGCCTGTTGATAATACTGAAGGCTTTTTTGAGGAGATGTTACTTCAATTGCCTCACCTATATCCAGTAAGGTTCTCGCCTTTATTGAGTCATTTGTTGCATAGTTTAATTTATGTAATAAGCTATAAGGAATATTTTGAGCATAAGAATGGACAGGAACAAAGAAAACCAGTGCATAAAAAACCGGGTATTGCTTCATATTAACCTTTAGAGATGTAGTAACATTCATAAAGGTTAATATTCTGAACAACATATTCAAACAATCATTTAAAAATCCCCTGAAAAGGGGATTTTGTGCAATACAATAAATATCCCTGTTTCGGGTGAGACGCAGCCATTTCGATACGCCTACATTTGAGCCATCATAAAAATTATTATTAATACATACGGAAAGTAATGGAAAAGTTTATAAAAAACATTGTAAAAAAATTAGTCCTGCCGGCTGTATTGCTGGCTGGAACTTTTATTACACTCCAGGCTCAAACGAAACCAGTTAAACAAGTACCAAAATATGATACTATTATCCGAAGACATCTTTTAAAAACGGTGATAAAACCAGTGGTAAAACAGGAAGTCATTTTACCTGTTCCGGAATTTGTTAATCAGCCGTATTACTATGATCAAGACAACAACAAGCTTATTAATTTAGAAACTGCAACTGCCATGATGATAACCAAAAAGAAAACCTTTGGGCTTAAAGGAGCCAAACAAACTCTTAACATGGAGGGGCCCTCTTCCAGGATTCGCTTTACAACAAAGGATATTATTTTTTTTATAAAAACCACCGGGGATGTAATTGACCTTACCTCGTATATCAAGATGTATAAATTTTTGCCTGGCGGCGAAAAAAGAGAGGTTACTATTAGTTCCAAAGAAGGTGTGTTAAATGACAACGAAGATCAAAAGGGGAAACTCATCAGCATTAATGTAAAACCAGTCTCAAAAGACAATTATATAATCCGGTTTCCGCAAACCCTGGAAGC
>JBDTZL010000189.1:0-4558 GCA_040005125.1 Ginsengibacter sp. | reverse complement strand
CAGGTCGTAAATCCTGTGGCTGTGACAAAAACAAAAATACCACCCATTGGCTACAACATGGGTACCCAGGATGATAGCACAAAGGCCCATCCATGATCAAGGTGTTAGAGAATTGCGGATAGAAGCGTCTGCTTGAAAACGGCGAACATCACTATAAACTTATTACCAAAATAAAGAAGCCCACATAGAAATGCAGGCCGTTTACGATTGCTTGAATGAGAAAAAAGTTTAGCGACCGGCCCGCTGCCAAAAACAGCTTATTGGCCCGGCTAATAATTATTTATGATTCGCATTACTAAGTCTGCGCAAATGCGGAGAATAGAAATGGATGATTTTTTTTACCAGCTATTATTAAAAAGTTTCCGGCTTCAGCTGCCAGGTGTTATCCATGAGAATTTCAAGGGACAAAACTGCGGAAAAATTGAATTTTAGAAAAGCGTGTTTTTCCCGTATCTGCTACCGTGTTTTTCCCGTATTGGGATGTCGGTTTTTAATCACACTCAATATTCAGGCAGTTCCATTCCTGAGGTTGAAACAAATCTATTGCTGCGTAAAATGTATTCTGTCCATTTGTTTATAATACGATCCGATAGCTATCAGATTTTAAAACACGAACCTGCCTGACGGAAGACTGGTTACACGAATGAGTACGGTAATTTCTCTTAATCATAGCTCCCGGATCGTGTAATTAGTGAACGAAATTTGTGTAGTATTTTGCGTCTTTTCATTCTTAACATAACACTATATTGATTTTCGATATGGCTAACGAAATAGCAGGAATGGAAATATCCAGCAAACGTAAAAATTTTAGCGGAAACAAATTAGTTATGACACTGTTTCAAACCTGCGATTGAATGATACCTGGTTATCTTTTTTATCTGCCCAGTGTAGTTTCAAAATTTTGAACGATGTTATAAAACGCCAGGGCCTGTGCATCTGTTAATCCATTGCCTATTGTTGCCAATGCACATTCTTTTTGACCCGGATGCAGGGTTACTCTTGATTTACCTATTAAAATTGTCAGGTTTGTGTAACTGTTATTTGGAACCGAACCTTTTGAGCTAATTACTACTCCATTTCTATACCTTGTAGCGTTTGTCGCAGATGATGAAAGCATAAACAACCCCATTGTGTTTGCCGATAAAATATTCTGGCTAAAACCAAACCATTCAGAATTATCTGCAGCATTAGAATAAACAGACAACTCATTATAGGGCACAGCTCCATCGGTACATCCGATATCATAGCCTGAAATAGCGTTTTGTGTCCTTGAATAATAAGATATAGAAGCGTTAAGGAAGCCGCCTATCGAGCTGTCTGCTAAATGGGTATCCGCATAATCAGCAATAGTTGGGAATAACACCCCTGTATTGGCATAAGAAGGATTTCCGTAAAACGTTAGCCTGTAAGCGGCATCCATATCCCTCGGGTCTTTTAAGTTCCATTTAGTAGTAGTTGCCGTACCACCTACCATTGGATATATGGCTAAAAACCCAGCCCATAATGAGGATGCTTTTAATTGTATTACAAAATTATTTATTGCAATCTTTTGCGTACTGTCGCTAATTCCGGAACTATCGATGAATCTTTTGGCATTTGCATCGTAGGTAAACGAATTTAAACCGTCGTCCGGATTTAAAAACTCTTTTTGGCAGGAGGAAAAAAAAGCGCACACAAAAAATACACCTGTAACATATAAGATATTCTTCATTAATGGTTTATTGTATCAAAAAAAAACGGACAGGCATACTTACTCATATAACATGCCAACTAATATGACCAGTTTTTTTCTAAAGATGACGTATATAAAAAAACAACATAATATTAGCATATAAAGTTATCTGGTTATATTCTAAATTCCTGGCAAACTTCCTATCGTGATATTGCCATATGCTCTATATTAATCATATCCCTTAGAACGTATAAATTAAAAGAGAATTGCTGACTAAATAAAATAAGCAAATAAAAACGATAAATAAATTTAGTTGCTGTTAAATTCTACGGGAGCTATATGGTAACGGATAAGGTCCCCGCAATTTCCTGGACGAAATTAAAATAAATTCATCACAAATTGCCAGTCGGCAGGCGGTTGAGGACAAATTATTATTGCAGTGAATGGGGAATAACAACAGACGGGGGATTAAGCAGTATGCTCATCTAAAAGAATAAGCAAATCATCTATGTCTTTTTCCCCTGTTAAATAGTTTGTTATACATACACGTAATGTATTTATATCCCCCAGTTTATAAACAGATAACCATGCTTTGCCCGATTGTATAATTTGATTGCTTAATTTTAAAGCCGCCTGTTCATCTTTAATGAAATTCTCTTTTCCAAAACAGATGACCGGCAAATCTGTATCATTAAAAATGACCCATCCGTTACCGGCCAGTTTTTTTCTAAGCAATTTTCCGACAGAAAAATGTTGATCAATGGTTTCTTCATAGCCTTTCCACCCAAATATCAACAACGACAGATAAAGCTTTAAGCCAATAAACCTTCTGCTCCATTGAATTGAATGCGTGAAAGGATCTGTTATATCAAGAGTCCCGGCTTCTTTGGGCATGTAATCAGCCGTAATGCGGAAAGTTTTATCTAAAATTCCTTTATGCCTTGTAAGGAAGATACTTGCCGACATGGTAACCGACATCCATTTGTGAGCATCAAACGTAATGCTGTCTGAAAGCTCTATTCCATCAACGAGATATTTGTATTGTTGTGATAAAATTGCACCACCACCATAGGCTGCATCTGCATGTAACCACATACTGTATTTCGTTGCAAGCGGGGCGAGATCTTTTATGGGTTCTACAATTCCTGCACCGGTAGTACCTAGGGTGGCAATGAGCATTAATGGTTCAAATCCATTTGAAATATCTTCCCTGATAAGACCGTCAAATTCATTAATAAGTGGTTGTAAAGAATGATTGACGGGAATTTTCCTAACGGCGTTAATTCCTAATCCCGCTATTTTTACAGCTTTAATGATAGAATGATGACTTTCATTGGAACAATAAATTACCGGTTGCTTTTTTAACGATAGAATGCCTTCATTCGCATAGGCAGGATACTTGTTGTTTAATGCGGTAAGCAAGGCAGTTAAGTTTGCCTCCGCGCCGCCACTGGTAAATACTCCATCAATATCTTCCGGGAGGTAACCAAATTTTTTACCCAATGATTTAATGAGCATTTGTTCTACTTCAGCTGCAAACGGGGAATGACTCCACGCGGCTAATTGAGGATTGTAAACTGCCGTAATTATATCTGCTGTTATGGAAGGAAAATTAGCCCTGGGATTAAATAAACCATAGTACATAGGATGGCTTGTATGTACTGTATATTTTTCCATTCCCTCCAGCACATGAGCGATTGCAGTCCCGGGAGAAAGTGTCTCGGAAAATGTGTTGATCATCTTTTTAATTTCTCCGGCATTTAACTGAGGGGAAACTTTCCTGTTGTAAGGATTTGCATAAAACATTTCCAGCTTTTTCGTAAGTTGTTCCCAGGCTTCTTTTCTTTGTAAACTTTCTAAATCGGGATTCATATTATAATATTAACTGGTTTGATTGCCTAACAAGCTCCACATCTTTCCTGCATGATCATTTTATATTGCCAGTAGTAACCCAACCTGTCCCAATTCAATCATAAGCGATATGGTTTTCCATGCCTGTACCTGTAATGGATTATTTTTCTGCTCAATTTAACCGGTAACCGGCTATTCCGCCTAAATCTATCTTGGCAATATCGCATTAAAAGTAGTTGAAAAATATAGGACCCGGCGATCCACAATATCCCCCGGAGCGCTTAAATAAAAGGAAGCTGTACTGCGTTTCCGGCACAGGAGAAATAAAATAAACAAATAGAAATGGTAAGTCAAAATAATATCTGCGTGGCTTTCGGTAACCATAACGGTAACGGGTAAAGGCAATATTATTTATACTTATCCAGCTATTTGCTGCTCAAAAATTAACTTCGGGAAACCGGGCATTTACTCTTCCATGGGAAAAATGCCCTGCAATTATTTTTTCCTGGTAATTATTAAATTTAATACATATCCTGGTTTCCCAATGAAATAAAAAAGAATCATAACCTCTATGAATTGTAAACGGAATCCTTTATTTTACCAAAAAATAATTATAGTATGGAAGAAAAATCATACCTGGGTACAGATACTGAACCGGTTATTCCGCCTACCAGCGATGAAAAAACATTGGCCATTCTTGCACATGTGCTGACATTTGCATTTGGTTTCCTCGCCCCGTTAGTTATTTATCTTATTAAAAAAGACGAGTCGCCATTTGTTACCTATCATGCGAAAGAATCCCTGAATTTCCAGATAACAATATTTATTATTGTTATTGCCCTTGTTGTTACCATTATTGGGCTTCTCTTAATATGGGCAGTTGGAATTGTTGCCCTTGTTTTAGTTATTATGGCAACGATAAAAGCGAGTGAAGGGAAGTTGCATAAATATCCTTTCAGTTTAAGATTGATCAAATAAAAAGAGAAAGTGGCAGCACGAATTTTGGTGCACGAATTACACGAATTGGAGAGAAAG
>JBDTZL010000024.1:0-4560 GCA_040005125.1 Ginsengibacter sp. | reverse complement strand
CGGCCGGCAGGCAGGGTTTGTTGGTCATTGTCGTACATCGCAAAACACAGCGACCCTTCCATCGCTTTTTTTACAACCTGGACAGGTACGCCGGGGGACCAATATGATTGTGACAAAAACCCGTACACATAATCGATATCAATTTTACTTTTATCGGTAGAAATGATGTAGTTATTTTTTTCAACAGTATAACTCATGTTTACACATTTTAAAACAAAGATGGTAAATACAATTAAATTTGCAGCTATTATGAATGCGAAAGACGATCTGCAATCACGATGGTGGAAACTGGAAGAAAAATTCATGAATAAATTTGGTAAAAAGCCAGATGTTGAAGCCATTCTTTTTTTGATCGGTATCCAGGAAATTGGAAAATTCAAAAAAAAATTTTCGAAAGAACAGAAACAGGACCTGATGCATGTAGCGGTATGTTCCCTGCTTTCTCAAAGCGGGTATTATAAGGTTGAGGGCCACGATGATGACGGATGGCCGCACTTTCTGCAGCTAAAGCCATTGCCGCAATATAATATGATAGAACAGGAAAATTTTCTGAAAGACCATATATTACTTTACTTTGAAGGGATAGGCGATCCTTTTCATGAGTCTTAGTATCTTTAGGAATGGGTGTAAATTAAATAAGGAATAAGAAATTAAAAATAAGAAATAAGGAAGTTATTTTTTATTTCCAATAACAGGCTGTTGCAAAATATACCAAAGAAAATATTAATGCTAAAATGATTGATTAATAAGAAAATATTAATTTGCAAGTTGATTCATTTATAAAATAATAAAACATCCATATGAACTTTCCTGAAAATCTCCGGTATACAAAAGACCATGAATGGGTATTACTGGACGGCGATATTGCCACCATTGGGATTACAGACTTTGCACAGCATGAACTTGGGGATATCGTTTTTGTTGAAATCGAAACCAAAGGAAAATCGCTTGCTGCAGAAACTGTTTTCGGAACCGTGGAAGCTGTCAAAACAGTAAGCGATCTTTTCCTGCCGGTATCAGGAACCATCACAGAGATAAATCCTCTCCTGGGATCGGAGCCGGAAAAAGTGAACACCGATCCTTATGGCGATGGATGGATGATAAAGATGAAGGTAGATAACCCCGATGATGTTACTAAACTCATGGATGCAGAAGCTTACCGGAAGGTTGCGGCATAGAATAATTTTTGAATCCTATGCAAAAAATTTCTATAAAAAAATTTCTGCCAGGCATTGCCTGGTTTTTTATTGTACTGGTACTCACCTGCCTGCCTGGAAGAGATATCCCAAAAATCGGCTGGCTTAATAAAATTTATTTTGACAAATGGGTGCATATTGGCATGTTTGGCGGCCTAACTTTTTTATTTTGCTGGCCTCTTTATAATTCGGATTTCTCAACGCAAAAAAGAATTAACTATTTTATAAAAATTGCAACAGCTGCCAGCATCTGGGGCTTAACAATAGAGTTTATCCAAAGATTTTACATTCCCGGCCGCAGTTTTGACCTGCTCGATTGGGCTGCCGACAGTCTTGGAGCATTGATTGCTTTATGGTTTTGCGTAAAAAAATTTATTAAACCTTCTGCCGGATGACCTAAAAGCATTGCCTGTTGTAATACTCTTTGCTGCCTAAATTTTAAATGAATATATTTGCGTATGGAAAATGTTGAGAACATGGAATATAATACGACCCGTAATCATCTCGAGATAAGAGAGTACGGGCGCCACATCCAGAAAATGGTGGAGTATGTTTTAACCCTGGAAGACAGGGAAAAACGACAGAAAAATGCCTATGCGCTTATAGAACTAATGGGATTTTTAAATCCCCACTTAAAAAATGTAGAAGATTTCCGCCACAAATTATGGGATCATCTTTTTTTAATCAGTGATTTCAAGCTGGATGTTGACAGCCCTTATCCAATCCCCACCCGCGAAACTTTAAAAGCCAGGCCGGAGAAGCTTTCATATCCCAAGAGGTATCCAAGATATAATCACCTTGGTAAAAATATTGAGATAGTTATTGATAAAGCGTTGCAGGAAGAAGACGGTGAAAAGCGCCAGGGATTCGCCAATGCTATTGCATATTATATGAAGCTTACTTACAGCAACTGGCATAAGGAATTGGTGCATGATGATAATATTCAAACAGAGCTGAATTCTATTACCCAGGGAGAGCTGGAATTCAACAATCGCCCTTTTGTAAAACATCGTGTTGATAATGTCCGTGAAGAATTTGGTGGTGGTAAATACCGCAAAAATTTCGGCCCGCGTAACAATCGCAACAACCAGGGAAGAGATAATCGTAATAATAATAATAACAGGAACAAATACCCAAAAAAAAGATACTGAACCCCGTTTATTAAATAAAAAATAAATTGCAGCCCCGGTAATCTTATATTGCCGGGGTTTATTTTTTGTTTTAATTAAGACCAAATTAATTGTATGGGCTCATTTGAAGTTACAGGTGGGAAAAAATTGTATGGCGAAATAACACCACAGGGCGCCAAGAACGAGGCACTGCAGGTCATTTCGGCTGTATTGCTTACCAGGGAAAAAATTACGATCCACAACATACCTGATATAACTGATGTAAACCTGCAGATCGAACTGCTTGAAGGATTGGGCGTAACAGTTGAAAGGATTGACAGGCATACCTGCACTTTCCGGGCAGATAATATAAATCTTGAATACCTGTCTTCTCCTGTTTTTAGAAAAATGACCGGGCGTTTACGCGGCAGCGTTATGATTGCAGGCCCCATGCTGGCGAGGTTTAAAATGGCTTATGTGCCAAAACCAGGTGGCGATAAAATTGGCCGCAGAAGGCTGGACACTCACATTATCGGTTTTCAAAAACTGGGAGCCCGGTTTAATTATGACGCGGATGCTTCATTTTTTCACTTGCAAACTTCACAACTCAAGGGCGCGTACCTGCTACTGGAAGAACCCAGTGTAACGGGAACGGCCAACCTTATTATGGCCGCCGTAATGGCTACCGGCACAACAACTATTTATAATGCTGCATGTGAGCCTTACATACAACAACTTTGCAGGATGCTTAACCGCATGGGCGCAAAAATTTCCGGCATTGCCAGCAATATGCTCTCTATTGAAGGAGTAAAAGAAATGCACGGCACAACACATACCATTCTTCCAGATATGATTGAAGTGGGTTCTTTTATAGGGCTCGCAGCTATGACCCAAAGTGACATAATCATCAAAAATGCAGGTATTAATCACCTGGGTGTTATTCCTGAAAGATTTCAGCAACTTGGCATCAAAATGAATTTTACAGGCGATGATATTCATATTCCTCAACAGGAGATTTATGAGGTACAAACATTTCTGGATGGCTCGATTCTTACAATATCCGACCATCCATGGCCGGGCTTTACCCCTGATCTAATCAGCATTATCCTGGTAGTAGCCACGCAGGCGAAAGGCAGTATTCTTGTACACCAGAAAATGTTTGAAAGCCGCTTGTTTTTTGTTGACAAAATTATCGAAATGGGAGCGCATATAGTTTTGTGCGACCCGCACAGGGTAGTAATAGTTGGCCTTGAGAGAGAACACCCCTTAAGAGGAATACAAATGAGTAGCCCGGATATAAGAGCAGGAGTTGCTTTGTTGATAGCAGCTTTAAGTGCAGAAGGCAAAAGTATTATTCAGAACATTGAGCAAATTGACAGGGGATATCAAAACATCGATGGAAGATTACAAAAATTAGGGGCGCTTATAGTTAGGGTTTAGGTGTATCATTTAATTTGTCAATGGTCAATAAGTCAATGGTCAATTATAGTGCGGCTATGTGACTAACAGAGTAACCTACCAATGACCTACTGACTCAATGACCCAATGACTTACTGACCAACGACCCAATGACCAAAGAAAAATGACATATTAAGATTAAGAAAAATGACAAAACAATACAATAAACTCATACTGATCACGGCGCCTTCGGGTTCAGGCAAGACTTCTATAGTTAATCACCTGCTCAAAAAATATCCGCAACTGGCGTTTTCGGTTTCCGCTACTACAAGGAAACCGCGTGATAATGAGAAAGATGGTGTGGATTATTATTTTATTTCCGAAGAGGAATTCAAAGAAAAAATACATCATAAAGAATTTTTAGAATGGGAATTGGTTTATGAAGGAAAATATTATGGCACATTAAAGTCAGAAATTGAACGCATCTGGTTAGAAAAAAAAGTACCGGTGCTTGACGTAGATGTCCAGGGAGCAATCCATGTTCAGCAACAATATCCGGTGAATACGATATCAATTTTTATACAGGCTCCTTCATTGGAAGAATTGCGGAGCAGGCTTCAAAGCAGGGGCTCCGAAACTGAAGAATCTCTGCAGGCTCGTTTGAACAAATCTTCTTTTGAAATGACCTTCAAAAAACACTTTGAAAATGTTATTATTAATAAAGATTTTGAAGCTGCCTGCCTTGAGGCCGAAAGGATAATATCCGCATTTCTTGATATTCATTAATTTAAAAGAAATGTTTATTCTCAATTTTATATTTTTGTAATATGGACTGGACGTCACTGATAGCCATTGCA
>JBDTZL010000360.1:0-15489 GCA_040005125.1 Ginsengibacter sp. | reverse complement strand
TTGCCCAGGGCTCTTCCGAAAGAAATATTTCTGCCGTAATTGCTACACGGGATGTTAAAAAAGCGATCAATGTATTGCATGAAGAATTTTTTGAAACTACTTATAAGCAGGTAAACCTGTTTATAAGCGGCACCGGAAATGTAGGCAGTAAATTGCTCGCGCAGTTACAACAGCAACAGCAACATTTGCAGGATCATCTTCGCTTGCAGGTACGGGTGGCCGCAATTGCAAACAGCAGGAAAATGTTGTTTAACGATGAAGGCCTCGATCTTTCAAAATGGAACGAACTGTTGCAAAATGCAGAACCCATGGATATGGAGGAATTCATTAGTATTATTCAAAAAAAGAACTTGAGGAATTCAGTTTTTATAGATGTAACCGCCAGCGATGCAC
Organism: Ginsengibacter sp.; assembly: GCA_040005125.1. Taxonomy (GTDB): domain Bacteria; phylum Bacteroidota; class Bacteroidia; order Chitinophagales; family Chitinophagaceae; genus Ginsengibacter. Next base: position 15,096 of record JBDTZL010000360.1, on the reverse strand, counting down.
TTGCAAAAACCTATCCCCGTTTTTTACAAAAGAGTATTTCGGTGGTCGCCTGCAATAAAGTTGCCTGTTCTTCTTCGTATGAATATTATAAAAATCTCAAAGATCTCGCAAGAGAGTTTAATGCACTTTTTCTTTTTGAGACCAATGTTGGCGCCGGCTTACCTGTTATCGGCACATTAAACGATTTGCTACGCAGTGGTGATAAGGTAAACAGGATAGAAGCCGTATTAAGTGGTACGCTTAATTTTGTTTTCAATAATTATAATGGAGGAAAAAGTTTTGCAAAAGTAGTGAGGCAGGCCCAGGATGAAGGTTATACAGAACCCGATCCAAGATTGGATCTAAGTGGCATTGATGTGATGCGTAAGATCATGATCCTTGCCAGGGAAACGGGTGAAAAACTGGAAATGGAAGATATTAGTAATAATTCTTTCATGCCCGAAGCGTGCATGATGGGCAGTGTTGAGGATTTTTATAGTGAAATGGAAAAACACGAAGTGCTTTTTTTAAACCTTGTTTCAGAAGCCGCTGAGGCTGGTAAAAAATTAAAGTTTGTCGCAAAGTATGAAGATGGAAAAGCTTCTGTAGGATTGCAGCACATAGATCCGCACCATGATTTTTATCACTTATATGGAAAAGATAATGCGGTCCTTTTTTATACAGACCGTTATACCGAGCAGCCGCTTGTGGTTAAAGGCGCCGGTGCCGGTGCAGAGGTAACTGCATCGGGGGTATTTGCAGACATCATAAGAGCAGCGGGATAAACCCCCTGACCCCCTAAAGGGGAACTCTGGAGGGGATTTTATTATGGGGGGGGGCCAGGGTGACTGATAAAATTTGGAGATTTGGATGAACTTACAAATATGCAAAAACAAGACGACAATTTTCATAATTCCCCTTTAGGGGTTAGGGGTAGTATTAAAATTTTTGCTCCGGCAACCATAGCGAATCTTGTTTGTGGTTTTGACGTGTTGGGTATGGCATTGAATTATCCGCGGGATGAGATGGAGCTTACTTTAAGTGATCAGCAAGGCATCCGTATCCGGCATACGGATATTTACAACCTGCCAACTGTTCCTGAAGAAAATGTTGCGGGAGTTTCATTGTTAGAATTAATGCAGGAACTGGATAATAATTCCGGGTTTGATGTTGTTATTAACAAACATATAAAACCCGGGAGTGGCCTGGGTTCCAGCGCAGCCAGCGCGGCAGGTGTTGTGGTAGCCGCCAACCATTTGGTGGGGAATATTTTCTCAAAAGAAGATCTTGTTCGCTTTGCCATGGCTGGAGAAAAGCTGGCATCAGGTGTTAAGCATGCTGATAATATTTCTCCTTGTATTTATGGAGGCGTTACGCTGATACGCTCTATTTTTCCTTTGGATATTGTTTCACTGCCTGCTCCGCCTATGTTTGTTGCCGTTGTTCATCCCCAGATAGAGGTAAAGACTTCTGACGCAAGGGAAATTCTTCGTAAAGAAGTGTTGTTGAAGGATGCCATTAAACAATGGGGAAATATTGCGGGGCTTGTCGCCGGGTTTATGAAAAATGATTATGGGCTCATAAGCCGTTCACTGGAAGATGTAATTATTGAGCCGGTTCGCAGCATGCTCATTCCCGGTTTTGATGATGTAAAGAAAAGAAGCGTTGATGCGGGAGCGTTAGGTGGCGGTATCGCAGGATCAGGGCCATCTATTTTTATGTTGTGTGAAGAAGAAAGTACCGCAAAAAAGGTTGAGAAAATAATGAAGGATGTTTATGATAATACAGGATTGGCTTATCATACGTATGTAACAACGATTAATAATGAAGGGATAATAGTGGGTGGTGAGTGGGGAGAAATTAGTCATTTGGTCAATAGGTCAATAGGTCATTAGTTCTTTTGAGTAGTTATTCTGTAATTAGGTGGTAACATTGGCCAATGACTTATTGACTAATGACATTTGTGTAAACTTTTAAAAAATGCATTACTACAGCACCAATAATAATTCACCGGGAGTAGATTTTAAAGAAGCTACGATCAGGGGACAGGCGCCTGATAAAGGATTGTATTTTCCTGAAACCATTCCTTTGGCAGATAAAAACTTTATTGCAAATATTGATCAATATTCGAAAGAAGAAATTGCCTTTGCAATTATTCGGCCATATATAGGTAATGTAATTCCTGCAGATGATTTACAAAAGATCGTAGCTGAAACAATCAATTTTGAATTTCCATTAGTAAAGGTTGACGAAAATATTTTTTCTCTTGAATTATTTCACGGCCCTACACTTGCTTTTAAAGATGTTGGTGCCAGGTTTATGAGCCGCTGCCTGGGGTATTTTGTTAAAAATGATCCCGGTAACTATCGGGACAAAATAACGGTTCTCGTAGCCACATCAGGAGATACCGGTGGGGCTGTGGCTAATGGATTTTATGAGGTGGATGGAGTAGATGTGGTGATCCTTTATCCTTCCGGAAAAGTGAGCAGTGTACAGGAATTACAGTTAACGGCATTGGGTAAAAACATAACCGCCCTGGAAATTGATGGCTCATTTGATGATTGCCAGGACCTGGTGAAGCAGGCATTTGCAGATAAGGTCTTGAACCAAAAATTATTCCTTACCTCTGCAAATTCCATCAATGTTGCCCGCTGGCTTCCACAGCAATTTTATTATTTTTTTGCTTATAAACAATGGGATGATAAAAATAACCCCCCGGTTATAAGTGTGCCAAGCGGCAATTTTGGAAATATCTGCGCAGGATTGCTGGCGCATCGCTCGGGCCTGCCGGTAACACATTTTATAGCTGCCTGCAATGCTAATGATGTGGTGGCTGAGTATCTGCAGACAGGAAATTATACTCCTAAAAAATCTGTGGCAACTTTATCCAATGCAATGGATGTGGGCAACCCCAGTAACTTTGTTCGCATACTTCAATTGTTTGACCAGGAATTCCAGTCGCTTAAAAATGTAATGAGCAGTTTTTCTTTTTCTGATTACGAAACCATGGACATTCTTAAAGAAGTATATTTCAAAACAAAATATTTATTGGATCCGCACGGGGCAGTTGGTTATGGTGCATTGGAAAAATATTTGCAGCAACATCCGGGCACTGCGGGAATATTTTTAGAGACAGCACATCCAGTAAAATTTTATGACGTGGTAGAACCGATCATCCTGCAAAAAGTACCGATGCCTGATGTAGTAAATAATTTACTGAGATTTGAAAAGCAAAGTATAAAAATGAAAGCAAAGTATAAAGAGCTCAAAGATTATTTATTGTCAGAATAATTCAGCCACACATTTTTGCATTATCACAGGCATTCCGCCTGTTTAGAGTTAGCAAAATACATATATGAAATAAAACAATCTGTATCAAAAGTAAAATTAAAAATACTTTCCAATTTATTTATGCAACTTTTTAAATGCCGCAAGGGCACTATTAATCCAGCTTCCTTATAGCCATTCCTGTCGCCTGCAGAAAATATATTTTATATTGACGAAGTTATAATGCAACGATATTTCCCCAATATCGGTCTTAATGGCACAAACTTTGAATTAAATTATGCTTGCATGAAACATGTAAATGATTTAGGTAATATAATTACCTTCTGAAAACATGATTTTTTTCTCATAGGTTGTTGGCACAAAGGGTGGCTCTTCATTCCACCCTTTATTTTTTACCCCACTTTCTTATAACGCGAAATCGTAATTTTAAGATACCTGTTCTTAAAACATAACAAAAATGATTTATGACCGAACTACTAGAACATCCCTGGCCGTGGTATATAGCCGGCCCTTTAATTGGCTTAATGGTTCCCGTATTGCTTATCATGGGAAATAAATCTTTTGGCCTGTCGTCCTCCCTGAGGCATATTTGCGCAGTATGTATACCGGCAAAAATTCCTTTTTTTAATTATGACTGGCAAAAAGAAGCCTGGAATTTGTTTTTTGCCGGGGGTATAATAATAGGAGGTTTTATTGCCGGCACTTTGCTATTAAATACACAGCCGGTGGTGGTGAACCCTCAATTAATAAGTGAACTGTCCAAATACGGTGTTACAGATTATCATTCATTAGTACCCAGGCAGCTTTTCAATTGGCAAACAATTTTTACTATTAAGGGATTCATATTAATGGTTGCCGGCGGGTTTTTAGTTGGTTTTGGAACACGATATGCAGGTGGTTGCACTTCGGGGCATTCAATTATGGGCCTTTCTAACTTACAGTTTCCATCCCTGGTCGCGACAATTTGCTTTATGGCAGGAGGCTTTATTATGGCCAATTTAATTCTCCCTTACATCTTAATGTTGTAATTATTAGTTATGAAAGAAACAATCATCCTGCAAAAGAAAGAAATCAATACAGATTTCGAAGTTCGTTCATTAGACACCACACTTGGCGCGGAGCGGCCCAAAAAAGAAAGCTGGCTCTCTTATATTAAATACCTGGTTGCGGGCATTTTATTTGGAATAATACTGGTAAAATCCGAAGTCATTTCATGGTTTCGCATCCAGGAAATGTTCCGGTTGCAAAGTTTCCATATGTACGGTGTAATTGGAAGCGCGGTTGTAACAGGAATTATTTCAGTTCAGATCATAAAAAGGTTTCGCATCAAAACCATTAATAGAGAAAGAATTGAACTTTCACAAAAGAAATTTCATAAGGGCCAGGTTTATGGCGGATTACTTTTTGGTTTTGGATGGGCGATGACGGGAGCTTGCCCCGGTCCTTTATATGCGCAGATAGGGGCAGGAGCAGGTGTAATAATAGTAACACTTGTCTCCGCTATTGCAGGCACCTGGGTTTATGGGTTGATCAGGGAGAAACTGCCGCATTGAGTTTTTTCAGAAATAAATTTGGTATATAAACAAGTCGGGGCCTCACTATGATGATTAAACGCAGTTTACTTCCTATACTCAGGTTACTTATCCGAGCGGTCTTTTGGCTGTTCAACAATCTGGCTCCTGGTTGTTACAACTATTTGCGGCTTGTTTTTGAACAATTCTACCTTTCCCGTAACACATACCATAGCGCCTTTATAATATGATACGGGGTTATTAAATTCTTTAAGAGCATCAGCCCTTATAATAATAGTTAAGGGCGCATCAGGATAATATCCACCTGCATTGAGTAATGTTAGTGTATCTTTTTCTAAAAATTTGCCACCGTAAATTTTAGTGCAGATTTTTACTATTTCTCCAACATGGTTTTTTGCATCATCAATTTTTATTTCTGTTTGTGCAAATAATGAGATTGCCCTTAAGCAGAGGATGGTAATTAAAATATTTTTCATTAAGCAAATATAAGACTATGTACCACGATGGAGCCCATGCTGAGCGAAAGGGAGATTTGAACTTCAATCCGGATAAACTTTTCAGAATACTTTATTCTTACTGTTTCTACCAGTGGTTTGTAAAAGGGAACTTTAAAAAAAACATCGTATAAATGTTAATATCTATCTAAAACCGTTAATTTACTGTAAACTAAAATCATTACAACATGAAAAAATTCACTACTTCGCTCATTGTCATCTTATGTATAGTGGCTTCCTGTAACAAGCAGGAGGCGCACTTGCTACAGATGGAGTCGTAATCTTGTACACTGCATTTGGCAGAACAGGAAATTTAATAGCCACCTATAATCTTGGCAGGTCTGCTACACATGAAGTGGGTCACTGGATGAACCTTCGTCATATTTGGGGAGATGCTAACTGTAGGACTGACCTGGTTGCTGATACCCGCAGGCAAATACCGAGAACTTTGGCTGCCCCGCATTTCCGTGTTATAAGCAAAGAAGCAGAATACATTTTACACAGCAGCGATTTGATTTAATAAAAAAGGCTGTCTGAAAGGATGGTCTTTTTACCTAGTGAATCAGATACATCATTCCTATAAACCTGTTTTTGTCCCACAACCGTAAATTTTTGTTTAATCTTTATTTCCTTTTAAACGATACCAAAAATATCCTGCCGTTTCTTTTAAATAGATATCCCATTTTCCCAATACTGAAAGCTGTGGTAACAAAGATGACAAGCCAAAATCTCCTCTTCCGGCCACATAGTTGCAGGGGAATGAAACTGTAAATACCCCGGCATTTTTAAATATAACCGAAGCCCTTGGCACATGTTGCGCCGAAGTGATCAGGAGATAAGGAGGCTTTAATTGCAGAGAATCAAGAATTTGTTTTGCGTAGGCAGCATTGTCCGACGTATTATTTGATCTGTCTTCAGCAAAAATAACCGAATCAGGAATTCCCACGGCTGTAAGCTCACCTTTTACCCATGCTCCTTCGCGGAAATCTTTTTTATCAGGTTTTCCATTACCGCCGCTGATTAATATATGTTTAATTTCTCCGAGCTTATATAATTTTACCGCCTGTATAAACCTGTCTGCCGATGAGTTAAAGTATCCGTTTCCATCGGCGTCGGGGCTGGCAAATCCCCCGGGCACAATGCCACAACTATATGCAAAACCTTTATTGATGCCAACCGGGGACGGTTGCCAGTTTTTTGCAAACCAATTTAATAGCCACGAATTACTGAATATGATAAAAATGCACACGGCCAGTACCGCACAGGTCTTTTTGAACAAAGCTTTGCGTAAAAAATATCCCGCGATAATCAATATGATTATCCAGTTGAAAGGCGATAAAAAAAATGATAAAACAGAAGAAGCTACCTGGTGCATGCTTTTGTATAGTTTGGTTTGATATTTTAAAGTTCAATAAAATAAAAGGAAAGTTATTAAAGCAATTTTACGACAAGAAACACAGGTGTATGAAATCTGCATAATAAATAAAGCAACAATATACGGTTTATAAAATATTCTTATTATGGGATGGGACGTACATGCAGGAGAGAAATTATTATTTAGAGCCGGGGGTGAATTTTTTTTTCTGTATTGATTAATTGTATGTACTTTTACAGGAATAAAAAAAACAGGCCCTCCTGTAGAAACAAGATGACCCTTACGATTGCTTGATATGAGAATCTTTAATTGTTATTTTTCGTGCTGATATCACAGCTTACAAACTCTCTCCCTTCCTCAAGAATTTCCTTTTAATTAATAACCTTTTTGTTATATGAAATTAAGATGCGATAGCAACTTAAACCAACCAACTTATAAGCCATTATATTATCGCTGACCTCATTAATAATTTAAAAAACACTTTACTGTATTACGTTTTAGAATAAATTTGAAATGATGTCCAACCTGTTTTAGAATATTTATTTTTTCAAAGTGGTAGCCTTATGTACAACGACATTATTATATAACGCCGGCCGTAAATGCGACAAATGCACAAGCTTCAGTTGCACTTTATTTTACTCAGCAGGAGTTTGATAATTTTAATGCTTATGTAATCTCACATAACCTAAGTATCCCTTTATTGCCTGTTAATGGGACAGATAATGGTAACGTACGTATTACCCAAAATATCACGGAACGTTTTCAGGGTCTTCGAATCGGCTAATTATAATGATCCTAATACTGTATTAATAATTCCGGCAGTAGTTTGGGATAATGCCAATAACTGGTGAACCGTAACATTCCCTGTTACAGCTTTAGCGGTTTCTTTTTAAGTACCGGCAACTTTATCTTACCTCTTACTCTTTTAGACTTCAACGGAAGAATAGAAAGAAATCTAGTAGCTCTAGAGTGGCTGACGAGCGGCGAAATAAATACAAAGCAATTTATATTACAACGCAGCAAGGATATTGCATTCAAAGACATTGGAACTATACCTGCACAATCATTAACAGGTGTTAATAAATATAATTTCGTGGATATGAGCCCGTTGTCGGGTAATAATTTTTATCGCATAAAGATAATTGACAAAGACGGTAAATTTAGCTACAGTAATATCGTTCGATTGAACTTTACAGGTGCTGTTGCGGGGATTAGATTTATCCTAATCCCGTGGCATCGGCACTCACTTTAAAAATCACTTCAAATGAGGCAGAAAATATAACGTTGACGATCAAAGACGCTTCTGGAAGATCGGTTCAACAAGCCACAATATCAGCTAATGCTGGTACTACATCAGCTTTGTTCAATATAGAAAAATTACCTGCGGGTGTTTATTATTTGAATGCGGAACTAAATGGTAAGCCGGAAAAAGTATCATTTGTAAAAAAGTAAATGGGGCGGGGGAATAGATGATAAATAAAATATATCTGTTGGAGACAATCTGATAAAGAACCTAACTTACGACATTTAGTGTACTTCCTTTAATGGGCTATACTAAAACATCTTCTTTCATAAGCCCGAATAAATTCATCTCTTCACCATTTTCTATAAAGTTTTCTCCTGGAAGAAAGCCGCATTTTAGAAGAACATTTTTTGAATTTTCATTATACAACCCGGTTACGGCATATATAGAGGAGAACCCTTTAGATTCAAATATCCAGGCAATACTTTCTTTTACAATTTCTGTCGCATACCCTTTTTTCCAATACTTCTTTATTAAAGAATATCCTATTTCTACTCCTTTTTTTTTGCTGTCTTTTTTGAAAAGAAGAAGGCCGATAAATTTATTACTGAGTTTTTCAACAATAAAATACCTGCCAAAAGGAAAATTCCCGGTATAATCATTCAATTGATCTTCAAAAATGCAGCGGGTTTCTTCAATAGTAAGCAGTGGAAGAATAAACTCTTTTATCGCAGTATCATTGTACAGTTCATGCAACGCGTTTAAATCCCTGGGCTTCCACCTGGTAACACACAATCTCTTTGTTTCGAATATCATTATTTTTATTTATGAATTTCACTGGTAAAATGAAATTCAATGTCCGGATTATTGGTTCGCTCAGTATTAAGGAACCATTCACTTTGTGCAAGGTACACTATATGCCCGTCCTTATCTTCGGCAATATTGGATGACTTAAATCGTATAAACTCCTGGAGCTTTTTTGGATCTTCTGAAGTAAGCCAGCAGGCCTTATAAAATGGAAGTGAATTTAACTGAACAGAAGCGCTGTATTCATTCAACAACCGATATTGTATTACCTCAAATTGCAGCTCTCCCACGCAGCCTATAATTTTTTTATTGCCTCCAAACTGTGTGAATAGCTGTGCAACGCCCTCGTCTGTAAGCTGTGACAGGCCTTTTTCAAGCTGCTTGGTCTTCATGGGGTCTTTATTCACAACCTCTTTGAAAATTTCAGGCGAAAATGAAGGGATGCCTGTGAAATAAAAATCTTCGCCCTCTGTGAGTGTATCACCGATCTTGAAACTGCCTGTATCAAACAAGCCAACCACATCACCCGGGAAGGCTGACTCGATCACATCTTTGTCTCTTGCCAGGAAACTGTAGGGATTGCTGAACCTAACGTCTTTGCCTAAACGCACATGATGAAAATATTTATTACGTTCAAACTTGCCGGCACATACTCTTAGAAAAGCAATCCTGTCGCGGTGCCTTGGATCCAGGTTGGCGTGTATTTTAAAAATAAATCCGCTGAACTTATCTTCGTCAGGCTCTACGATCCTCGTAGTCACTGCCCTGTGTTGCGGCAAAGGTGCAATCTGTATAAAAGTCTCTAATAACTCTTTCACGCCAAAATTATTAATGGCGCTGCCAAAAAATACAGGCGCTACTTTTCCCTGGAGGTAAAGGTCCCTGTCAAAATCACCGTAGACACCCTCAATTAATTCGACATCTTCCCTTAACCGGTCAGCATCCTTTATTCCTATTCTTTTAGGCAAAATATCATCGCTCAAATCATCAAGTGGTAAATAATCTTCATCTGTTGCTTTTTGATTTGGGTTGAAAAGCAGCAGGCTCTTATCGTATAAATTATAAACACCCTTAAACTCCCTGCCCATATTTATTGGCCAGCTCAAAGGATGCAGGTTAATTTTTAATTCCGCTTCAATTTCATCCAAAAGATCAAACGAATTTTTGCCATCGCGATCAAGCTTGTTTACAAAAACAATCACAGGCGTAGCCCGCATACGGCACACCTCCATCAACCTTCTAGTTTGCTCCTCTACTCCCTTCACGCAATCAATTACCAGAACAACGCTATCTACTGCAGTTAGTGTACGATAAGTATCCTCTGCAAAGTCTTTGTGGCCCGGTGTATCAAGAAGATTTACCAGGATATTTTTATATTCGAAGCTCATGACTGAAGTTGCAACAGAAATCCCACGCTGCCTTTCAATCTCCATAAAATCGGATGTGGCATGCTTCTTTATTTTATTGCTTTTTACAGCTCCGGCAGTTTGAATGGCGCCGCCAAACAGCAGGAACTTTTCAGTAAGCGTTGTTTTCCCCGCATCAGGGTGGGAGATAATTGCAAACGTTCTTCGTTTTTGTATTTCATTGGTATATTTCATATTTACTTAAGTATACATCCTGTCCGCTAAAATTTTTGGGTGCGAAGTTAAGGAATGAATAATTGGTAATTATTTAAGATGGCGACTGATGTGAGAAATGGTTATAAATTCTCCAATTCAGAAAGGATTTTTTTCGGGATTTCTCCGGGTGTCAATGATTGTAAGCAGTTCAATATTATTTTCAATAATTCTATAATACAACCTGTTGTGATGGGTAAATAAAATACTTCTTACAGTTGTATTTTTACCAGACCTATTCCGGTATACGGCCAGTTAGATAAATTGGCTAACTTTTTATTTACGATTTCCTCAAACTCAGTAGCGACCGATAATGACCATTGGGAAATAAGGTAATCAATTAAATTATGATAATCTTCCAAAGCAATATCTGACCAGCTTATTTTATAAGCCATTGCTTCGATATTTTTAAGACATCCTCGTGTGAAGTACGTTTTCCTTCATCAGCTTGCTTAATGGATTCTGCAAGTCTTAACAATTGTTCAGGAGTTAAAGAATCTAATATATCAGGATGTTTTTTTGTAGCATAAGATTCAGCAGCATCATGCAACATTTCAAGTTGTGATTCATCATCAATCATATCAATGTAAGCGTGAAGTTGTTTTTTAATTTCAGACTTGGCCATAATTGTTCTTAAAGTTACTAAAAACCATTTAATCAGCCAATTAGCTAATTAATGTACTTTTACGGCCTTACAAATTAACTATGGAATTCAAACTAACAGAAGAACAATTGATGATACGACAGGCAGCACGCGATTTTGCAAATAACGAATGCCTTCCGGGTGTTATTGAAAGAGATGAGCTGCAAAAATTCCCATACGACCAGGTAATGAAGCTTTCTGAACTTGGATTTATGGGAATGATGATAAACCCTGACTATGGCGGATCGGGGCTTGATGCCGTAAGCTATGTACTTGCAATGGAAGAAATAAGTAAAATTGATGCGAGCACCAGCGTATGTATGAGTGTGAACAATAGTTTGGTTTGCTTTGGGATAGAAGCTTTTGGTAATGAAGATCAAAAGAGAAAATATTTAACGCCGCTTGCACAGGGCCGGAAGGATGGCAAACTGTATATCGGCGCTTTCCTTCTAAGTGAGCCGGAAGCGGGTAGCGACGCTACTTCGCAGAGAACCATTGCAGTAAAAAAAGACAATCATTATATAATTAATGGCGTAAAAAACTGGATCACCAACGGTAGTAGTGCATCCTGTTATTTGGTTTTTGCACAAACAGATGCAAGTAAAGGAAGCCGTGGTATTGATGTATTTATCGTCGAAAAAGACTGGCCCGGCATAACGGTTGGGCCCAAAGAAAATAAACTGGGAATACGCGGAAGTGATACGCATAGTATTTCTTTCAGTGATGTGGAAGTACCGGAAGAAAACAGGATTGGGAAAGATGGTTTCGGTTTTAAATTTGCCATGATGACGCTTTCAGGGGGCCGCATTGGTATTGCATCTCAGGCATTAGGACTTGCTTCAGGCGCTTATGAAAGGTCGTTGGCATATTCCAAAGAGCGCAAAGCTTTTGGTACCCAGATTAAAAATCACCAGATCATCCAGTTTAAACTTGCCGATATGGCAACAAGAATAGAGGCAGCACGATTACTCTGCTTAAGGGCAGCATGGCAAAAAGACAAAGGAATTGATTATACAGAGAGCGCTGCTATGGCAAAAGTATTTGCGAGCGAAACCGCTATGTGGGCAACCACTGAAGCAATTCAAATTCACGGAGGATATGGTTATGTAAAAGAATATCATGTTGAAAGAATGATGCGTGATGCCAAGATCACGCAGATTTATGAAGGCACCAGCGAAGTGCAGCGAATTGTAATCAGCAGGGGAATCCTGAAATAATTTTTTAATTGGCTAAATCTGCTAATTAGCCAATATGCTAATGTGAAACTCTTCAATTGTCGAATCTTTGCATTGCTTGTTATTCAATAAATATATCATCAAATTCAACAAATTTTTATCCAAATAGTGCCCATAAATTCAAATTCATACAAGGAACTCAATAATGAGCTTGTCAGCAAAGAAGTTACACTCGTTGCGGTTTCAAAAACAAAACCCCCAGGAGAAATCCTGGAATTATATAATCTTGGGCAAAGAGATTTTGGAGAAAATTATGTAGGAGAATTAACCGGGAAATATGAACAGCTTCCCAAAGACATCCATTGGCATTTTATCGGTCATCTTCAATCCAACAAAGTAAAATATATTGCTCCATTTGTATCATTGATCCAGGGTGTAGATAGCAAAAAACTACTGATTGAAATTGATAAACAAGGAAAAAAAAATAACCGGGTAATTGATTGCCTGTTGCAGGTTCATATTGCAAAGGAGGAAACAAAATTCGGTTTGGATGAAAATGAATTACACGAATTAGTTTCCACAGATTTAACGAATTCCGCCAATTCCACGAAGTATACGAATGTTCGCATCCGGGGCTTAATGGGAATGGCTTCTTTTACAAACGATACGGATATTGTTAGAAGTGAATTCAAATTTCTGAAATCATTATTTGATAAATATTCTATTCCCCCCAGGGGCTTGTCTGTTTTAAGCATGGGTATGAGTGCTGATTTCAGAACAGCTATAGAACAAGGGAGCAACATGGTTCGGATAGGAAGCTTGCTATTCGGAAACAGGTGACAATTTTAATGATTGCTTGAATGAAAGATGAGCATAAGAAAATAATTATCATTGGTGCGACTTCGGGCATTGGACGGGAACTCGTCAGGATCTATGCTGCAGAAGGATTTCTTGTAGGCGCTACGGGCCGGAGAATGAAATTGCTATTATCGCTTCAGGCAGAATTTCCGCAAAATATTTTTATTGAATGTTTTGATGTAACCGGAAAAGAAAATATTCCACATTTTCAAAGCCTTATCGAAAAGCTTGATGGACTTGATATTCTTGTTTATAATAGTGGTTACGGAGAAACATCAAAAAAGCTGGATTGGGAAATTGAAAATACAACTACAGCGGTTAATGTAAATGGCTTTATAGAAATTGTATGCTACGGATTTAATTATCTTCTTAACCAGGGCCATGGGCAATTAGCCTGTACTTCATCAATTGCTTCTGTACGTGGAAATAGCATGGCGCCGGCGTACAGTGCCAGCAAGGCATTTGAAAGTATATACATGGAAGGGCTGTATCTTAAAGCAAAAAAGTTACATAAAAATATTGCTGTTACAGATATTCAACCTGGTTTTGTTGATACAGGCCTCGCAAAAGGTGAGGGAAAATTTTGGGTTGCACCCGTCGAAAAAGCTGCTGCTCAAATTTTCCAGGCCATACAAAAAAAGAAAAAAAGAGTATATATAACAAAGCGCTGGGCCATAGTTGCGTGGCTTTTAAAATATATGCCTGGCTTTATTTATAATCGGTTTGGATAATCAGTTTTTCTTTTAACATTTATTAACACAAGTCTTTTTTAATAATAGTATAAATTTGAGCTGAGTAAATAAACCAGCGTGGAAAGCAGAGCAATTGATCATTCCTTCGAATCAGAAAAAAATAGAAAAGCATTTTTCTACACTGCTTGTATTTGCGCTATCTTTCTTATCATCGCTATCTTTTATACATGGCCAATGCTGATCCCGCCAATTCCGGCTGTGCAGGATTTAATTGATGTAAACCTGGGGAATGAAAAGGAAGGGCTGGGCAATATACAACCTCTTGTGAGAGGAGAAAGAGCTCCCGATAATCAAAGTGTACAATCGCATCAAAAAGCAAGCAAGGTTGCAGAAAATCCTTCGAGAAATATACAGGCAGATGAAAATAATGATGATAAGGAAGCTGCCCCTGTTGTAAAAGCTGAAAAGCCCAGGAAAGATGCAAAGGATATTAATAAAACGACTGCCGATAAATCACCTAAAAAGGTTAATCCTTCACCTGTGATAAATCCAAATCCTACACCCCCTAAACCAAAACTACCTTTGTACAAAGGAGGAAATGGTAATGGTGGTAATGGCGCTACAGAAGATAATGGCTACAGGAACCAGGGCTATAAACCAGGCAATGGAGATGCCGGAAGCCCTGATGGCAAGCCCGATGCTTATGGAAATTCTCCCGGGGGCAGGAGTGGTGTAAGCGTTGTTCGCGGGCTATCAGGCCGCAGGCCAATTCATTTTCCATCTATGCAGGATGATTTTAATGAAGCTGCAAAAATATATGTTGACATAAAAGTTGATGCCAGCGGCAAAGTTACCGAAGCCGGAATAGCCCGCGGTACTACAACTTCAAATAGTTCCCTTAGAAATATCGCGATACAGAAAGCTAAAGAATTAAAGTTTCCGACCAGCCAGAACGATGTGGAAAGCGGCACCATTCTTTTTGTTTTTGTTTTAAAAAATTAGTAATTCTCCATTCGCAATTGCCAATAAACAATATGCAACAGGCATAGGCTAATGAGTTAAGTATCACATTAGCAATTTATATTTGCTTCTCATGACTTACGAGCAAACATTACATTACCTGTATGAAAAACTGCCATTATACAGCAGCATTGGCATAAGGGCCTACAAAGCAGATTTACATAATACAGTGGCCCTTTGTAAACACCTGGGTGATCCACAGAAGAAAATAAAAACAATTCACATTGCGGGCACTAACGGCAAAGGCTCCACGAGCCATATGCTTGCAACAGTTTTTCAACAATGCGGGTATAAAGCCGGGCTATATACTTCTCCTCATCTGAAAGATTTCCGGGAAAGAATTAAAATTAACGGGGAAATGATACCGCGTG
>JBDTZL010000055.1:0-4631 GCA_040005125.1 Ginsengibacter sp. | reverse complement strand
CTGGATAGCTCTACGGTATTAGCAAGCAGCACCGGTGTCACCACGGCCACTTATTACCCGCAATATGATATAACCAACACCACGACCCTTGGCAATGAAAATTTTGGCTTGTCCTTTTTGGGGTCTTACGGTAAACACCCGCTGAAACAAACGACCACCCGGGATGGAACTACCCTTTTCACCTACACGTATACCTATGATTCGCGGGAGAGGATTGCAACGCAAGTGACCAGTATTGGCGGCGTTGTTTATACATCGTATTCTTTCACTTATTACTAGCGCCACCGGGAGGCTGTCTTATTTTCCCGATAGAGAGAATAACAAACCAGTAAAGGAAAGGGTTTCATTTTCCAGGATATAAATGAGGTACAAAGGATGTGTTATTTACTA
The DNA here is from genome assembly GCA_040005125.1 of Ginsengibacter sp. Taxonomy (GTDB): domain Bacteria; phylum Bacteroidota; class Bacteroidia; order Chitinophagales; family Chitinophagaceae; genus Ginsengibacter. The sequence continues at coordinate 4,241 of JBDTZL010000055.1, read as the reverse complement.
TTTCGAATAATAAAATGCCCTGCCATAGGCGAAGCGCCTTTCTTAAAAATATATTCGCTGTTCAAAAGGTAAGCGCCGGTGAGAACTATTACATCTCCCGGTTTCAACCCGGATTTAATCTCTATTTGATCATTAGTTTCCATACCGACAGTAACCATTTTATTTTGAAATGTATTCTTATCGGTTTTCATCCATACAGAGGCACTTTTATCATCTCTTAGCACAGCATCAATGGGCAGTGAGAGGTTACTATGTTTTTTATTACTTAGCGTTACATAAGCTGCCATTCCTGGCTTTAGCCGGTTGTCTTTATTTGGAATTACAATTCTTATAAGATTTAACCTTGTGCCCTCATTGATTTCAGGATTTTGAAAATCTATTTTTCCATGTACAACATATTCCGGCATATCAGCAAATTTGACTATTGCCATCGCATCATTTTCTATCAATGATAATTGGGATGAGTAGAGCTGGGCTTCTGCCCAAAGTGTAGATAATCCTGTTAGGCTTAAAACCGATCCACCTTCTTCAACGTAGTCACCCTCATTGATGCCAAAGGAAGTAATAGATCCAGCCGATGTGTTATAGAACGTTGTTAATGGTGAAAGCTTTTTGCTTTTTGCCATATCTTGAATCTGGCTTTCTTTCATACCCCATAAGAGTAATTTATTTTTAGCATTTGAAATGAGTTGTGAGAAATCAATGATTGCATCTTTAAAATTATTCTGTCTTTCCAACGCAGTCAGGTATTCCTGTTTGGCATTGTTTAATTCCTCACTATATAGATCATAAAGTTTAGCGTTTGGGGGAACAAATTCGCCGATATTTTTATAATACAATTTTTCGATCCTTCCACTTACTCTTGCACTAACGGAGTTTAGTTTATCCTGGTCAATACTTAGTGTTGCAGGCAAAATAATATCATTTCCAATATTTGCATTGCGTATTGTATCAAATGAAATATTACCCAATTGAATTTGTTGATCGCTCAATTTTATTTCACTTAATGAATCACCGGTGGTTTTGTTAACTGCAATTAATTTCATTCCACATATAGGGCAATCGCCTGGTTTATCCTGTATAACCTGCGGGTGCATGGAGCATGTGTAAAAAACATCTTTATTTATTGTCACTTCTGTCTTTTTATTCTTACATGAAATAAAAAGTAATATCACGATTAAAATCAATAAAGTAAACTTCATAATTTATTATTTTGCTCTAATAATGCTTTCTCCATCCATAAGATATTGAGCATTTACAGCAACACTATCTGTAGATGACAGATCTTTTATAATTTCTATTTTGTCATTGAAAACTGAGCCCGTTTGAACATTGTGTGCTTGAAAAGCGCCTTGTGATTTTATAAAAACAATTTTATTCGCACCGAGTGAAAGCACGGATTCCCTTGGAAGCCAATTTCCTATTTTATCCCTGTCAAATATTATTGCACGTACCTGCGCACCCACCGGTATATCCAAAGTACTGTTATCAAAATAAACTCTCGCTTTTAATGTTTTACTTCCTGCCCGAAAAAAAGGCTCGATAAAATCAATTTTTGCGCTAAAGTTTTTACCAGGCGCAGACTCAGGAATTATGCGAACTAATCTACCCATTTTTAAAAAAGGTTGCTGCTCCGGATATATATCAAGTATTGCAGCTAACATATGTGGATTATAAACAGAGAAAACAGTTTGCCCTTTTTGAACATACATACCCTCTTTTATATTAAGCTCGTTAGTGACAACAGTCTTCATTTGCGTTAAAGAAGACATGCTTTTTTCGGTATCATGAATATGGCCGCTATAATTACTGTAAACTGTAATGGTTGAAGAAGGTCTATTTATTTTTATGATTTGCTGAAGTTGCCCGGAAGAAACACCCAATAAAAATAACTTTTGTTTTGCAGTATTGATAAGAGAGATATTATTTGCATCATTTTTTATTAAAAACAGAAGATCTTCTTCTGCTGTTAATACTTCAGGGCTATAAATATCCATTACTTTTTGTCCTTGCATAATTTCCTGGAAAGCATATTTTACATATAACCTTTGTATTCTTCCTGATATTCGTGCAGCAATATTTCCTATCATCCTTGTATCATAATCTGTTACCCCCAATACATCCATTTGATTTTGTACGGTTCCGGCTTTGATTGTTGTTACCGGGATTGATGAAACAACAAACTGGTTGGCGGGTTTTAACAAGGTGCTTAACTGAACTTCATCAACTGCCTTTGAATCACTTTCCTTTTTTACGAGCGTCATTCCACAAATCGGGCAGTCGCCCGGTTTATCACTTATAATTTGCGGATGCATAGAACAGGTATAAAGTTGTATTTCTTTGGTGGTATTTTTATCATTTGTTTCAGGCTGTTGGTTGCAATCAATAAGAAAAGCTGAACTTAATAGTAAAATATACAGGGGCCATTTTCTTCTATTTAAAACTTTGATCTTCATGCGAAAAGTTATTTTATTTGAAGTGTTTTTTCAAGCTCTGCCTGCATAGAAAGCAAGTCCTTTAACTGATTCAGATATTCAAGTTGTGCCATATTCAAACTTTGCCATGCATCAAAAAGGTTCAATAAACTTTCAGTATTTTGTCCATATCCCGATTGTATGGTCTGGTAATTTTTTTGCAATGCGGGAATAATATTTTCATCGAATAATTTGAGTTGTGATTTTTTTAATTCAATATTATTCTGCATATTAAAAGCAACGCCTGACGCTTCATTAATAATTGTTTGCCTTTGCAGGTTCAACGCTTCCGTTTTAAACTGTAAGCTCTCTACATTAGCCCTGGCAGCCCTTGATGACCACCCTGCCAAAGGAACCTTTACTGTCGCCATCAATGTAAACTGCATTGGCAACCCTCCAAAACCAAACATATGATCGTATTGCAAGCCGAACTCAGGTTTTAGTTTGGCGTTTTCAAATATTTGTTGCAGGCTGTTAATTTCAATTTCTCTATCAATGGCTTTAATATCACTGCGGGAATTAATCAAAATTGCTGTATCAAAATTTCCGGAGACATAATTTTTAATTGAATAAGAAGTATCAACATCAAATTGCTTTAATCTTTCCGTGTTCATTAAAGTATTTAACCGTATGCGATGCTGCCTTACTTCACTCTCAGTTGTAAGCTCCATATTTTTTACATTACCAAGAGCTGCTTTTGCTTTATAATAAGCACTTATTTTTTCCAGCCCGTTCTTATACCGAATCTCAGCATCGCTGATGATAAAATTCAATACCTTTTCATTTTCATTAAGCACGCCGAGTTCCTTTTTTAAAACAATCCACTGGTAGTAACCGGTTTTCGCTTCAGCAAATAGATTATTAGCCTCAACTTGTTTATTTTCGTTTTCGGCTGATGATAATGATTTCAAATAATTCTCTTCTGCATCCTGTCTTCTTTTATTTGGAAATGTTTGCGCTGCAGAAACCATGTATTGGCCCATACCAAAAGAGCCATTATTACCTTTCCAGTATTTAGGATTGTAAGGTGTCATCCATAAGCCTGTGCCAAACTCAGGCGGCATCCAATTGCGCGCTCCTTTTGATGCTACATCTAAAGAACGGGCATTTGCGTCATACACTTTTAAAGCAGGATTGTTTTTTTGGATTGAATCCAGGATATCATTCAGGGTTAGCATTTGTGCCTTACTGTTAGTTAATGTAAATAACAATACAATCGTAAATATATATTTTGTCATGCTTTTAAGGTTTTGTTTCGGGTACATGTACTTTTCCGTATTTTCTTAACTCATATTCTTTCATCATCAGGAAAATTAGCGGGGTCACCAATAATATATGTGTGGCCGAAGTTAAAACTCCGCCTATCATTGGCAACACTATTGGCTTCATCACATCACTGCCTACACCGGTACTCCAAAGAATTGGTATTAAAGCAAACAGCGATACACACACCGTCATAATTTTGGGGCGCAATCTTTTTGCAGCACCTGCAATCACAAACTCATGTAAATCTTTTTGTGTAATAGTCTCTCTTGAATTACCTTTTAACGCAACCAGTTGTTGCATCGAATCATTAAGATAAATAACCATAACAATTCCCGTTTCTACCGCCAGCCCGAATAATGCAATAAAACCAACGGCAACTGCTACCGATAAATTGACTCCCCAGAAATAAACCATGAACGCCCCACCTATTAATGCAAAAGGAATAGATATTAAACTAAAGAATGCTTCTCTTGCAGAATGAAAAGCAAAATACATTGACAT
>JBDTZL010000301.1:0-15737 GCA_040005125.1 Ginsengibacter sp. | reverse complement strand
TGGATAGTTTTGTGGCCAGTACACATGGGCTTGGTATTGATAATTTATTGAATTTTTACATACATGAAAACAATGAAGAAGAAAGGCAATTGCTGCATTCATTTGTTACGCAAACACAATTACACAACCATTTTAGTTATCCATATATCGCCGGTGCTGCCATGTCGCTAATAAAACATTTTGTAGAGGGATATCACCAGGGTATAACGGTTACCTGCCCGGGATTTTATGGACCGCAGGGGAGGGTGCTGCGGCTGGGTGTTACCAGCCCGCAATTAATCGACCGGCTTACTGATTTTCAATTTGGGAATCATCATATTGCTAATTTTGAGATGGAGACCGCCGGCATATACGGCCTGGGGAAGGCTTTGCATCATAAGTGCCTTTCATTAAGCGCCATTGTTGCCAACCGGGTTCGCAAAAATTTTAGTGCTGATGGAAATGCTGCTATTGAAAAGCTTATTGTAAAAACATTGGAAATAATATCTGAAAAACTATAAAAATGAAAATCGTATTTCATAAATACCAGGGTACAGGAAATGATTTTATTTTGCTTGATAACAGGGAAAATCTATTTAGCGCTCTCACGGCTAAACAGGTACATTTTTTATGCAGCAGGCGTTTTGGTATCGGGGCTGATGGTCTTATGATGCTTAACAATAAGCCGGGCTTTGATTTTGAAATGAAGTATTTTAATGCCGACGGAAATGAGGGATCTATGTGCGGAAACGGGGGAAGATGTATTTTAAAATTTGCAACAATTCTTGGCATAAGAAAAGAGAAATATAATTTTAGTGCTGCGGATGGTACACATGAAGCGGAGATCGATCTTAATGGTGAAGTAAGATTAAAAATGAAAGACGTAAAAGGGGTTGAATATTCTTATACTCATTATATTCTTGATACAGGCTCTCCTCACTATGTAAAAAATGTAAGAGATGCCCTGCAGGTTGATGTTGTAAACGAAGGGCGTGCAATCCGTAACAGTAAAGAGTTTGAAGAAAAGGGCATCAATGTAAATTTTGTAGAAACACTTAATGATGATACTATATATGTGCGTACCTATGAGCGCGGAGTTGAAGATGAAACATTTAGTTGTGGAACGGGAGTTGTTGCATCCGCACTTATTTCCGCGCACAACGATAATGGCTTTAACCGGGTAGAAGTTAAAACAAGTGGGGGTAAACTGAGTGTTGAATTTGAAAAAATAAGCGAGAAAGAATTTAAAAATATCTGGCTGTGTGGCCCTTCTGAACTGGTTTATGAAGGAGCAATAAATATAAAAAACTGATGATGTTCAATATTCGGGTGTATGGTATTTTAATAAATGAAGAAAAGCAGGTACTCGTGAGCGACGAATTGATAAGGGGTGAATATTATACAAAATTTCCCGGTGGCGGCCTTGAACCGGGCGAAGGCACAAGGGATTGCCTTAAAAGAGAATTTAAAGAAGAAATGGATCTTGATGTACAAATTGAGGATCATATTTATACGACAGATTATTTCCAAATGAGCGCCTTTAATCCCGAACACCAGATCATTTCCATTTATTATTTTGTAAAAGCGCTGGATCCCATTACCGTTCCGCTAAGGAATAAGGAATTTGATTTTGATGAGGGCCAGATGAAGATTTACAGGGAAAAAACTGAAATAGAAACATTTCGTTTTATTGACTGGAATAAATTTTCTGCAGAAAGCGTTACACTACCTATCGACAAAATTGTTGCTTCTATTCTTAAGGAGAAATATTAAGTTCAAAGTTTAAAGTTCAAGGTTAAAGGTTCAAGTTCGAGGGTTTACAAACCTTCAACCCTGAACCTTTAACTTTCAAAACCACAGGCAAGCGTAAACGCAAGCCCGATTTAACCAAAAAGAGTAAAATTAGCGGGATGCGTACCTAACGAGACCTCCAACAAAAAAAGCTTTGTGCTGATCGCTTCTTATCTGAAAAAGAAATATAAAAATTGCAAAATCAAAAATAAAAAATTCACAATTACCAGCCATTTTGGAAGGAGTTTTTGCCTCCCGATGATCACGATTACAGAATATACAATGCACATGAGCAGGTTAATGATGATTGCAGAAACTCCCAATGTAATGATCACATCTTTGAGGTATGAAACCGGCACAATTTTATCTGTGCCGTGTGCCACGGGCTTTCGCGATTCAAGCTTGCCAAGGAAAATAAAAAGTAAAAAGCAGCAATTGCAGATTATGGTAAACCGGGAGAAAAAGGAAATTACCTTCATAGAAAATAATAGTTTAAAAATACTCTCGCCAAAATAATATTAATTTACCGGATTAAAGTTTTTTGTTCATGGCAAATGTACTTTCTGTTGTTTCTTATAAAATTTTTCCTGCAAAATTTGGCGGCCAAAAAGGCATTGCAGCCTTTAATGAATATTTTTCAAAATATCATGCTTTGTATTGTATTACCATAGAAGATAACCTGCCGGGATATGCAACTTATAAAATTATCAATACGCTCAGGAACAGGCCGCTTCGGTATATTAATATTTTTTACTTTGGCCTGGTGAAAAAAATCATACGGCAAAATAATATTTCACACGTCATCGTTGAACACCCTTATTACGGATGGATGGGTCTCTTGCTAAAGCATTTTTGCAAAGTGAAGCTCATCATTCATTCCCATAATATTGAAGCGGAAAGATTTAAAACAGTCGGGAAATGGTGGTGGAAGATTTTATGGCGTTATGAAAAATATATTCACCGGGGGGCTGATTTTACTTTTTGCATTTCCGAAAAAGACAGGCAGTATTTTATAAACCGATACAAGATACCTGCAGAAAAAACTTCAGTGATAACCTACGGTATTCCATGGAATAGTCCGCCGACAATATCTGAAAGGATAGCTGCTAAAAATGAACTTTTGAAAAAACATTCTGTAAATGAAAAATGTGTTTTATATCTTTTTAATGGCGCTCTTGAATACAAGCCTAACCTGGAAGCCGTAAAAAATATTGTCGAAAGAATCAATCCAATATTTATTCAATTAAACATTTCATATAAAATAATTATATGCGGCAAAGGTCTGCCTGCTGAAATGAATGAATTAAGACAATATGCTGATCAGAATATTATCTATGCAGGATTTGTTGAGGACATTAATTTGTATTTTAAAGGTGTCGATATTTTCATTAACCCGGTTACTGAAGGAGGTGGCATAAAAACCAAACTTGTGGAAGCGCTGGGCTACAACCTCAATGCTGTTTCTACCATTAATGGCGCAACAGGTGTTGATACAAATATTTGCAACGGAAAATTATTGATATGCGAAAACACCGACTGGCAAGGCTTTGCAAAAAAGATGCAGAAAGCCATACCTGTCACCCAACCGGTAACCCACGAATTTTTTGATAATTTTTACTGGGATAATATTGCCAGGAAAGCAGCAGGAATAGTCAACAAGTTAAAAGTTGAAAGTTGAAAGTTGAAGGTTGAAACAGACCTTGAGCCTTCAAACCTTGAAACCTTCAACTTTGAAGCTTCAACCCTGATCTTAATTCTTCCCCTTAAGCATTGGAACAAAAGAAAAATTGGAAAACGTTTCTTCATCGTAATTGCCATCTTCATTTTTAGTGATGCGCATCATTTTTTGTTTGCCTGCATCATCAAGAGGAATTACCATTTTTCCACCGGGTTTCAATTGCTCAATTAATTTTGGGGGGATGAATGGCGCCGCAGCAGTGATAAGGATTTTATCGAATGGAGCATATGTTGGCAGACCTTCAAAGCCGTCTCCATAAAAAAATTTGATGTTAAGGTATTTGGATCTCAGGATAAATTGCTTATTCATCTCAAACAATTTTTTTTGCCTTTCAATTGTAAATACATGGGCGCCAAGTTCAGCCAATACCGAAGCCTGGTAGGCGCTACCGGTACCTATTTCCAGTATTTTATCATAGGGTTCAACTTCCAGGAGCTGGGTTTGATAAGCCACTGTATAAGGTTGTGAAATTGTTTGCCCTTCTTGTATTGGAAATGCCCTGTCCTCATAAGCAATATGGTCAAGGGCTGTATCAAGAAAATAATGCCTCGGTATATTCATCATCGCTTCCAGCACACGGTCGTTGGTGATACCCTTCCCCCTTATTGAATCAATTAGTTTTTTTCGCATCCCCTTATGGCGGTAAGTATCTTCAAATTTTCGCATATGTGCAATTTATAAACGTTGTTGTAACAATTCAAAAATAACTTTTGATGCAGTAAAAAATAAATTTGCCAGACTTTGTATATTTGAGACCTATGAAAAAAATCGGTATCCTGGCCATTGTTATTGTAGCGGTATTTATATCCTGTAATAATAAGAAGAAGAAGGATGATTCTTCCCAGGCCACTTCTTCGAAAGAAAAAAAAATAAGTAAAAGAGACTATAGCATTACAAAACAAAATGCCTGCAACGATTTGTTTCTTGATACGGCTGACGTAGAGAATTTTATAGGCAAAAATAATATTGCAGACTCTGCTGCAGTGCGTATTCGCAGTTTTTATAATACACGTAATTACCAGTTTGCCTGGTTCTCATCCAATGGCTTAACAGAACAGGCCTTTGGTTTCTGGAGTTTAAAAAATTATGCGGGCGATACAACGGCTAAAATTAAAAGCCTGCAAAAAACAATGGACGATCTTATGGGAGCGGATAGTCTTTTAATAGACAATCACGATAAATCTGTCATTAATACCGAATTGTTGCTCACTGAAAATTTTATTACCTATACCCGAATAAATTTTGAAAAAGGGTATTTAAAAAGAAAAGAAACAGAAAGATTTATACCTTCAAAAAAACAGGATCCGCTGTACCTTGCAGATTCTCTTTTGAATAAAAAACATAAGGACGAAAAATATTTTTCTGATATAAGTTCCTCTTATAAATTGCTTTCTGAACAATTAAGGAAATATGCGGGTATTGCTAGAAACGGGGGCTGGCCTTCAATTTCACCGGGAACAAAATATAAGCCTGGCACTACCGCTCCCGGGATTATTTCGATAAAGAAATTTCTTGAAATTACGGGTGATCTTCCACAACACGATACAACAGGTATTTACAATGAAAACCTTCAAAACGGGATAAAAAATTTTCAGAAAAGATATGGCTATACTAAAGATGGTAAGCTTTCTGTTTCGCTTTTAAAAGAAATGAATGTTCCTGTAGTTGAAAGGGTAAAGCAGATCCTTATTAATATGAACCGGATGAGGTGGATGCCCGGGGAACCGGGTGGACAGCTGATAGTTGTGAACATTCCTGAATTTTTATTACACATGTATAATGGGAAAAATAAGGAGTTCGATATGACAGTTGTAGTTGGTAAAGAAGGACACAATACAACCATCTTTTCTGATAAGCTTACGACAATTGTATTTAGTCCCTACTGGAGTTTGCCACAGGATATTGTAAAAAAAGAGATTCTTCCGGCTATGGCACGCAATGCTCATTATCTTAAAAAACACAACATGGAAATTACGGGACATAATAATGGGTTGCCTGTTATAAGGCAGAAGCCGGGGGGAGAGAATTCATTGGGTAAAGTAAAATTTTTGTTCCCCAATAGTTTTAATATTTATTTTCATGATACCCCTGCGAAAAGCCTTTTTAATAACGACGTCCGTGCGTATAGCCATGGTTGTATCCGTCTCAGCGAACCTGAAAAATTTGCCGATTATCTTTTAAAGGATGATCCAACATGGACTACGGAAAAAATAAATAAAGCCATGAATAAGGGGAATGAAGAATATGTTGCTGTTAAAAACCCGATTCCTGTTTTTATTACCTACTATACTGCATGGGTCGATGATAGCGGGAAGCTGAATTTTCGCAATGATATTTATGGGCACGATGCAGATATCGCGGGGAAGATGTTTACGAAGTAGTCAGTTATCAGTAGTCAATGGTTAGTTGTCAATAGTCAATAGTCAAAGGTCAATAGTCAATTTATATAACCTATGCTCAACAACTTGATTTCCAAACGGCTGGGTTATACTCCTTTATTGCACCTAAGTGGATAAGGAATGGTCAATAGTCAAAGGTCAATATTCAAAAATTGGGTATGATAAGTTTACAGATTAACAATGACCCAATGACCCAATTTCATAAAAATCTGCTGATATACCTGCCAGCTCGGTAGTGAGCGGATCAATGCGGATGTCATTCCAGTGCAATTCAATTTTGCTGATGCTTTTTACGAGAATATTTTTTATAAAAGTCGTTGCGGCATCATTGTTTGGAAATACAAGCCGGCCTTCTGATGCCATAAAAAAGCCAGGGGTGTTTTCAAAATATTTTAGCCAAGCAACAGGGCCCTCAGCGGAAATATCTCTTGCTATTGATTCAGCCATTGCCTGTACACTATCCCGCACGGCCGAAAGCTGGCCGGTTGTGTAAGTCTCTTTATTATTGCTGCAGGAGACGATACAACAAAACAAACCAATTATACCAAATTGCTTAATTCCCGGACACAGAAATCTAACGATAATTTTGCTGTTCATTTAACACAAAGTAACAAAGAAGGTTTAAAAGTTCTAAATTCAATTTAGAGCAAAATAAAAACATTTATAGACCCGAATGAACTCCATTGATCCAAATATTGAAATTCCGGCTAAACGAATAGTTCTCCATCCTGTTTCTATGGAATATAAGAAAAACATTTGCCGGGAATTTACAACTGAGGTAACTAAATATATGCCATTCATGCCTACCGGAGATATTACAATGACAGAAGAGTTTATTAGAAACTCCAGTGAAGAGTTACAGGATGAGACAAGCCTTCAATTGTGTATACTTCTCAAAAATAATGATAATGAATTTTTAGGGTGCTGCGGACTGCATCACATAGATACCAGGGCTATTGAAATTGGACTGTGGCTAAAAAAATCGGTGCATGGGAAGGGTTATGGATTGGAAACTGTTGAAGCTTTGACAGATTGGGCAAATAAACACTTCGATTTTGATTATTTATTCTACCCGGTTGATAAAGAAAATCAGGCAAGCAGAAGTATTCCCGAAAAGCTTGGCTTTACAGCAATAAAAAGTTATACAAAAAGAAAAAGCGAAACCGAAAATCTTAACATCATCGAATACAGAAAAAATAAGAACGATATGTAATAAAGTTTGGGAGCAGGGCGTACTCTATGAAATAAATAGAGTGTTTTCATTAGCAGCATTATGGAAAAAGTAAATACACGGTTAAAATTTATTTATAATATTTTTTAATATAATCGTAGTAACTCTTATGTCGGTTAATAGTTATAGAATTTTCTATGTTTTTATATGAAATCACTTTTGCTTTGGTATTTATTCTAATAGTGTCTCCTTTACCATAGCCAAAAGCAGGAGCATATATTTCTGCTGTTCCTTTTTTAATAACACAATAATAAAATGCATGATCAGGGCGTGGGTCATAATCATCCATATTAGAACTGATTATTTTCAATCGTATAATACCAAAACCGCCATAACCATTAAATACATCAACGCTGTCGATAACCCCTGTCAATTGTAAATTTAAATTTTCTAAAAGCTCTTTGTCAATTCTATTCTGTTCTTTATAATCAATATAAAAATACCAGATCACTGCTACAATGCCGATTATTATTAAAGGTATTTTCTTTATCAACATATAACCCCGTTGTGTGTAAGATATCGCTAAATGTATAACTTTATAAACAGGCGCGGGTCCCAACGGCGGCACTTATGTCATGGGGTACTCCAGAACCAATTGAGATCCTCTCCTGCGGCGCTATTGATAAAATGAAAGAAGTCGTAAGGCGTTGGACGTGGTGGTAAGTGGATTGTCAAATATTCGTCAACCAATAAAATTGATAAGGTAATACCTGATCCTGAAAATGCGTTGCCCGATGTGGATAGAAAAAATAATGAATGGGATGGTAAATAGCAAAACCAGTTCGCAAATATTCAATCAAGTTTTCGTTTTAAAGAATGAGATACCCATGTTAACTGGATTCCCCCGCGGGTTTGAGAAGCCGGGCGATTGGTAAAATAAAATCCCTTTAAAATTTTTGGCGTTTCATGTTCATGAAGATGAAGCATTGTGTATCCGTGAAAAATTTCTCTCTGGTGAATGTCTTTCATGGAAGTATTTAATTCCCCCTGCCATAAATAACACAAGGTAAATTTATCCTCGTGTTCTGACGATGCTATTTCAGAAAGAATACTGGCAGAATACCCTATAGAGGTATACGTATGAACGGTTAATGTTGTAAGGGTTTCTTTTACTTCAATCACAAACTTTTGCGCTTCGCTGCCGTCTGCATTTTCCAGGGTTCCTTCCCATCTTCCCCTTATGTCGGGCGGAATATTCAACGGCCTGCGCATAGATTGAAATAACTTTGTATGCCATAAATATTTATCTGTCAAAACCCATAAAAGGCTTGTAGGCGCGATAATGTAGGCATACTCGAGTAATATATCCAGTACACTACCCATTTTTGCAATATGAAATATAAGTAATGTCAGTGAAAATACTATGAGACTAAAGATACCGACTGAAGCAACAATTAGCTTAATATTTAGTTTATAAGGTCTCATTTTTTTGAAATAGTTTTCCCGCTTTAAATATATAAAATTTTGCGGAGTTTAAATCATTGATTCAATCATCTTAAGATGAATTAATTTTTGTTCTTCCCGTAGCTTTTTGCTCGTTCTTGTAAAATAGCGGTGTTCTTTTAAAAAATTTACCTGGATTGCATCCCATTCTTTTTTGGAATGTACCACTCCCTTTTTTTTCAATTCTAAAAAAAGGGTGTTGCTGATCGTAAAAAAATCCGGGGTGCCCAGGTAATCCAGGTCAGCGTCGCAGATAATTTTCCCCATGTCATCGGCGGGGCTTTGCGGAATTTTCGTGGCCGTGATCAGTCCGCATATAATCCCAACCTGTTTTTTGTTACAATCAAAGAGGGGTAAATCTTTTTTCGCAAGATTGCATGATTCTTCTTCATGACCTTTATAAGTAACCAAAAAGCCGCTATCATGATAAAGACAGGCAACTTTTAAAAGGAACAAATCTTCTTTATTATGTATGTTTTCATTCCGGGCAATTCTTTCAGCGTTTCTCAAAATGTCAATTGTGTGCTGTACAGTATGATACGTCAGATCTTTAGATAATCCGTTTCGCAATTTCGAAAGGATATGGGATTGTATAGTTTTATATTTTTCCTGCGCTGGCATCTGTGATCTAAGTATAGATGAATATTACTGTAGGAAGCCGTTGTTGTAAAATGTATTTTTTTTTATGTATTTACAAAGAATTATATTTCATCACCGCCCGGCATGCCTGGGAACATGATTATAGTATATAAATGGTTTTTTAACCCATTACCTCGTACGTAGTAATCGCATCTTTTTTATTTTTCAGGCTGGCTTCTCCTACTTTTTGACATTGAAAAAATTCTTTTACTTTCATATAAGAAGTTTCGTTAATTAAAATTTGTCCTTCCCTGGCAACAGATTGTAATCGCTGTGCAATATTTACTACATCCCCGATAACTGTATAGTCAAGACGGCGCAAATTGGCCGACCCTATATTGCCACTGATCATTTCACCACTATTTATACCGATAGATACTTTAGGGCTAAAAGCCGGATGATCAGATTCAAGGGGGAATTTTTCTATTTGCGCTCTTACCAGCAGACTGGCTTCAATTGCCCTGTCCAAATGAAAATCTCCACGGAAAATAGCCATAACAGCATCTCCCATAAATTTATCGACATACCCACCCTGTGCAATAATTTCTTTTACGATTACATCAAAGTATTTGTTCAGTAGTTTTACCACTGTATCAGCGGGTTCGGTTTCACTGATACTTGTAAAGTAACAGATGTCAATAAATACTACAGTTGCTTCTATCGATTCATTCACCATCAGGGATTTTTCAAATTCCCGCCGGTTCATAAAATTGAGCACGGTTTCATCAACATACATGCGCAGGATATTGTTTTCCTTAATGGCCTGCAGGGTCTTCCGCAACTCTGCAACATGCTCAATGGTTTTTTTCATTGTAAGCTCGAGGTCCTGGAAATTTACGGGTTTGCATAAAAAATCAAAAGCCCCCCGGTTCATTGCTGTGCGTATATTTTCCATATCACCATAAGCTGATATAATAACGGCTTTTATTAACGGGCTGACTTCCTTTAATTTAGTTAGCAATGTTAAACCATCCATTCCCGGCATGTTTATATCGCAGAGCATTACATCCACATCGGGATACTCCTGCAATTTATCGAGCGCATCATTTCCGTTCACAGCAAAAATAAATTCATACTGGGTTTCCCTTATTTGCTTCCTGAATTTTTGCTTGATGAGTACTTCCAGATCAATTTCATCATCAACCACTAATATTTTTGTCATTAAATTGCTGTTTTAATTTTTCTTTCAATACGTTAAAATCAAGCGGTTTGGTAAGAAAATCATCGGCCCCCAGGTGCATGGCCTCGTTGTAGTTATCAGCATCACCATATGCTGTGATCATCATCACTACAGGTGGGGGCATAACATATTGTCGTTTGATATTAGCCAATAATTCCAGCCCGTTCATACCTGGCATATTGATGTCAGAGAGAATCAGCACCACTTCATGTACATGTTGATTGAGATAAGTTAATGCCTCCTCGCCTGAAAAAGCAAAAATAAAATCCATGTCGTGAGCGCGGATTTCTTTTCTGAACCGTTGCTCAAATAATGTTTGCATGTCCCTTTCATCATCAACTACTAAAATTTTCATAAGCTTAATTTATAACTTTAATGATATGGTAAAATAATCATAAACTCTGTAAATTCATTTTCTTTTGTTTCCACACTCATTTCTCCCCCGTGCGATTTAATAATATCATAACTTATAGATAAGCCCAAACCTGTTCCCTGTCCTGTCGGCTTTGTCGTGAAGAATGGTTGAAATATTTTATCCAACACTTTTTGAGGAATACCGCTTCCGTTGTCTCTTACTCTTATCTCGGCCCCCCTGCCGGCCAAAGGGGGGTTCAAGAGCCTTGTACTGACGGTAACAGTTGGCTCATATCCAACTCCCCCTTCACGGAGTTGGGGGTTTTTCTTCTTTTCATTAACTGCATAAAATGCATTGGTAAATAAATTAAGAATTACCCTTCCTATTTCCTGTGGAATAATGTTTATGTTTCCGATATTCTCATCAAAATCAGTTTTCATAGTTGCATTGAAATTTTTGTCCTTTGCCCTTAGCCCGTGATAACTTAATCTAAGATATTCATCTGTTAAAGCATTAATATCTGTTGGTTCTTTTTTACCGGTACTGCTACGTGAATGCTGGAGCATTCCTTTTACAATAGCATCAGCTCGCTTGCCATGAAATACTATTTTTTGTTCATTTTCTTTTATATTATTTGCAATCATGTTCGCTTCCTGCACATTGCCATTTGTCAATTCATTTTTCATCTCGTCAATCAACTCTGTATTTACTTCAGAAAAATTATTTACAAAGTTCAAAGGGTTTTGTATCTCATGCGCTATGCCCGCAGTGAGTTCACCGAGTGAAGCCATTTTTTCACTTTGTATCAATTGGGTTTGCGTAGCTTTTAGTTCTTCCAATGCCTGTTTCAGGTTATCGCGTTGTATTGAAATTTCCTCTTTTTGTTTAACTACTTCTGAAGTTCGGCTTTTTACTTTCTCTTCCAAATGATGTTTTTCTTTTATTAAATTCCGGGAACGATAATAAATAATACCCCATATAATGCTTATAAATAAGATTGCAGCGACCAGGTAGGCCCACCATCTGCGCCACCACGGTGGGGTTATAATAATTGTTATATCTTTTTGCGTCCATATCCCATAACTGTTTGAAGCTTTTATTTTAAAAATATATTTTCCCGGTGGTACATCGAAATAATAAGCCCTCCCGTTTTTGTCTGCAATGCGCCATTCATCGTCGTAATTTTCCAGCATATACAAGGTGCGGTTAGCCTCAGGATTGCTGTAATCTATTGAAACAAAATCAAAAGAAAAAACATTTTGGTTGTGGTTAAGTTTTATTTGTGTTGTTTTCCAAAGTGAGCCGGCATATGGTGCATCATTTCCAGGCTGAACAGGAGTATTTGTAATACTAAATGAAGTTAAAATAATTTGAGGAGGATTCAGATCTTTTGCAACCTGGCCGGGAAGAAATGCAAAATAACCTGTAGTATCGCCAAAAAATAATTCGCCCTTTGGTCCCTTGTATGACGAGGTGGGGATCAATGTGTTTTCCCTTACTCCATAATTTTCACCATAGGTAGTGGTTTCATTGCGCCGGGGGTTTAATCGGGTGATTCCATTGCTGGTTCCCAGCCACAAATTTTTTTTGTCGTCTTCCTCCATAGAAAATACGTCGCGAATTCCCGTTAATGAACTTGGATCAATAAAGCGGGAAAAGGTTTGAGAAGATGGGTTGAATTGATAAAGGCCATCTTCACCTCCGGCCCATAGAATTCCATCGGCATCTTCATGAATACTGGTAATATTTATTCCCTTAAGATAATTTTCCAATTTCCCGGTTTGCCTGTTCAGCTGAAATACACCGTTTTGTCCCCATGCACCTATCCAAAGCTTCCCCTCTCTGTCTTCCAGGATAGCAGTTACCAGGTTTGAACCAAATCCTGAGGTATCGTTTTCTTTAATGATATGGTGTGTAAATGAACCTGCTTTCTGATCCATCAAGTCTAATCCCTTAAGTGTTCCAATCCAAAAGTTCTGATCCTGATCCTCATAAACAGGAAGTGTAAAATCGTCACTCAGGCTACTGTTGTTCTTTGGATCGTGGAGGTACCGGGTAAAAATTTCTTTATCCTTGTCAAATAAGTTCAGGCCTCCCTGGGTACCAACCCAAATCCTGCCACGACGGTCAGCATGGATACTCATTACCAAATTACTGCTAAGAGTTGCAGGGTTGAGGGGATTATTTATAAACCGTCTTATTGTTTTTTTATTTGTGTCATAACGAATAAGCCCATGAACACTCCCAAGCCAAAGAGTGCCATCAGGTTCCTGGTAGAAAGAACTCGCGGGGCCGGAAGTTGATTCAAAGTGAGGAAGCCTTCTTTGAAAAGGATCAACCCTGTAAAGATTTCCCTGGAGATTGCTTATCCAAAGAATGCCATCACGGGAAGTGTAAGCACACCATGCGCTGTTGCCCGAAAATTCACCTGTGCTGTCTGTGTTCGATTCGTAATGAGATACTTTCTGTGTTTTAGGATTATAGTAATTTAATCCCGCGTCAAGTGTTCCAATCCACATTGCTCCCGCTGCATCTTCAGTAATAAAGGTTATATGGCTGAAATCCTGGAGTTTATTTTTACCAGGAGGCAGGCTAAGCTCTTCGGGGTGTGAAGGATCGTAAAGGTGCCGTTTGAAAGTGCCGGTGACCCTATCCATCGTATAAAGTTCATTTCCGGCGGTACCTACCCAAAAAATTCCCCTGGTATCTTCAAAAATAGCCCTCACCTTATTATTCAGAAGACTGTTAGGATTACCAGGATCGTGCAGGTACCGGGTAAATTTTCCATTATTTTTATCAAGCCGGTTCAACCCGCCTTCCTCAGGTGTACCCCCATTATCGGGAAAGGGGCTGCCGGTTCCAACCCACAGTGCTTTTTGCCTGTCCTCATAAACTGAACGCACCTTGTTACTGCTGATGCTTCTTGGGTCATTTGCATCGTAGCTATAATGTATAAACTTATTTGTCTCCGGATCAAAACGATCTAATCCGCCATGAGTGCCAACCCAAAGTGTACCGTCGTGATCGCATAGAAGAGAAGCAACTGTATCATTACCAAGGCTGGAAGGATCTTTCGAATTATGATGAAAATGAGTGAAATTCCCCGTGGAAGGATCAAGCCGGTCAAGACCCGCTCCCAAATTACCGATCCATATAAAGCCTGCCGAATCAGTACAAATTGATTCTAAAATATTACTGGCTAAAGAATTGGGATTTAGCGGATTATTTTTATAAGAGGTTATATGATACCCGTCATACCGGTAAAGCCCTTTTTTTGACGCAAACCACATGTAACCCTGTTGGTCCTGGGTGATGCCGGTAACATGCTCAAATGTTTTTCCTTCTGACGGGAAAATTTTATTGAATATTATTTTTTGTGAAAGCGCCGGGCCGGCAATTATGGATAACAGCAAATAAACAAATAAAAAAAAATGAAGAAGAAATTTCATTTTAATAATAAGGGTTATATAATATTTATTACTGATAGAATTTTTTTAAGTTTTTGTATATCTTTTAACCTGGCAAATGCATAATCAACTCTGAACACTCACCTTTTTTCTTTTTTACCTTTATTTCGACCACGATGTCTTTAATAATACCGCAGCTTAAAGATAATCCTAATCCTGTTCCTTATCCGGTTGGTTTAGTGGCAAGGGGTGGTAAAATTCATATTATCGGCTGAGCTTCAGCTTTTAGCCTTTCCCAGGAGTCTTTTATGTGTAATGTTTTTGACCATTCTTCCATGTAACCAAGGTTAAGATTTACGTATTGAACTTCGTATACCTTTAGTGCATCTGTGAATTGTTTTCACTTCCCCCTGATAGTTTTGCCCATCGTAATTCATTAGTATGGTATCTTCAGGAGTCGATATTTTCATTGACACCCCGATCATTTTTTCCTCATACTTTCGCGCAAATCCTGATTGGTCAAAAGATTCATTAGTGAGGATCCAAAAATCAACTCTATCTCCTTCAGTTGTATCTAACAGGTTGAACATTGATTTGTGCTGAATAGCTTCTTCAATCGCAGATTGTGAGACGTAATAATCAGGAGGCACAAATGCTTCAATTAATGCCGGAATTGCTGCCTGGGTCATATTAACGGGAATATCAACATCATGTGTAGCTCCTGGTTCGCCCTGAATACTGGAAACGAACGAACCGGTAATCATATAGTCAATTTGGTTTTCATTAAGCAGTGCCAATACTTTTATTAATAATTTCGGTTGTAACATTTAGCTAATCGTTGTAAATAAATTTCTTTAATTTCTAATTTTGTTTTACCAGGAAATCTTTTATTAAGACCGCTCAGGAAAAGTTCTTTTGTAATCGCTGACAATTCCAATGCTTTAAGCAATCGTTGTTCAGCACTCATTTTAGAAGTGTTGCCAGGTACTGTCTGTGATTAGGTGATTGTTTAATATTCATATCGTTGCCAATGATTAAAAGCAAAGTACATTATATTTTACAAATTTTAAACAGATGTTCATTCCATGCCATTGCATTCAATACCCGGTAAAAATCCTTATAAATACTATTACACTCATTGCTAAAACGAGCCATCCGAAAACGGGCCTTAATTTTCTATCCGGGATAAACCGTACTGCCCAGGTTCCTGCCAATACACCTATGATGGCAAATGCAGCAAAGGTTGAGAGGAACAAGTAATCCAGGGAGGCCACAGCCTCAAGGTTTCCAAGAATGCCCACCAGGCAATTAACAGTTATAATGGTAAGGCTGGTGCCGATCGCGTTGTTCATGGTGTGGCCGGCAAATAAAACAAGAGATGGGACAATTATAAATCCTCCTCCAATACCTATAAATCCTGTTATCGCGCCGTTAATACATCCCTGTATAATAAGCCGGGTAAAACTTTGCTTTTCTGTTGATGGAGTATAGCTGTTTTCCCGGATCATTGACCACCCGGCTATTATACTGCGCAAGGAGTAAAAAAGTGAATTGATTTTCCGGCACTTTTATACA
>JBDTZL010000107.1:0-4656 GCA_040005125.1 Ginsengibacter sp. | reverse complement strand
ATTGTAAACACTTTAAAATTTTTATTGCTGCACATTCCTTTGCAATTGGTAGTGTCTTTATTCCTGGCGCAGTTGCTCAATCAAAAAATAAGAGCTAAAGCTTTTTTCAGAGCCTCTTTTTTTATGCCGGTCATTGTTTCAGGGGTGGTAATTACCATACTCTGGCAGCAATTGCTGGGCTTTGATTCCGGGCTGATCAACAGGATGCTTATGGGTGCCGGAGGGAACAAGGTGGGCTGGCTGGTAAATCCTGATATTGCTATTTATTCCATAGCAGTGATGGCCACCTGGAAAAATGTCGGATTGTATGTGATCCTTTTTCTCGTTGGCTTGCAAACGGTGCCCACACAATATTACGAAGCAGCGAAAATGGAAGGCGCCAATCGCTGGCAGCAATTTTATCATATTACATTGCCCATGATAAACCCTACAGTTTTTATGGTGGTGATTTTATCAACTATCGGTGGGTTTAATTTATTTATTGAACCCTACATTATGACGGGTGGCGGCCCGCTCAACACAACGCTCTCCGCTGTGCTATATATTTATAAGCAGGCATTTCAATATTACAATATGGGATATTCTGCAACGCTTGGATTTTTTTATGCAATAATGATCATGTGTGTGGTGGTACTGCAGAAAAGATTTATTGAGAAAGAAGTATAAATAATTAGCTAATTGGCTAATTAGCCAATGTGAAAATGTGAAAATGTGAAATTTAACGATGGGTAAATGTAAGTTAGTTCCCTCTCCTTTGGAGATGGGTTGGGGTGAGGTCTAATAAGGCGCGAAAGGGGGTTGGAGTGAGGTTGACAAAGTAATTAAATGAAAACAAAAATTTCTACACAGAAGATTCTTTTATATGCAGCACTTACAGTAGCTGCAATTACCTTCATTTATCCTTTTATCTGGATGATAGGGGCTTCTTTTGCTCCTATGCATGAAGTGGGAACAATGACTTTGTGGCCTGCTCATCCCACCTGGGATAATTTCAAATCGATGATAGAAAAAATTCCCATCGGGAGGTCGCTTATCAACAGCTTGCTGGTAGCTGTAATAACAACAACATTAGTGATAATAACCGGTTCCGTGGTTGGGTATGCCCTGGCTAAAATGCAGTTTAAAGGAAGACAACTTATATTTTATGTAATTATTTTTACCATGTCGCTACCTTTCCAGGTAACACTCATACCCAATTATATTACGATGGTTAATTTAAGATTGGTGGATACTTTCTTTGCATTGATTATCCCATTTGCGGTAAGCGCCTTTGCTATCCTTATGTTCAGGCAGGCTTTCCAGGGATTACCACAGGCTTTAATAGATGCGGCACGACTGGATGGTTGTAATGAGACCGGGATTATTTTCAGGATCTTGTGGCCCAATATAAAACCAACAATTGTTACCGTTGCTATACTCTCTTTTATCGGATCATGGAACGAGGTTTTATGGCCGCTCATTGTAGTGAGAAATGAAAAGCTAATGACGATGCCGCAGTTGGTTACCTTATTTGCAGTAGGAGGCAGGGCAGATAGCCAGCTTGGCGTGAAGATAGCGGCAGCAGTGTTGTTGGCGCTCCCGGTAATGATCGCATTTTTATTTTTCCAGAAGCATTTTATCCAAAGTATGGCATCAACAGGATTGAAAGACTAAATGACGGAGGTTTAATAAGGTAGTTCCCTCTCCTTCGGAGAGAGGTTGGGGTGAGGCCCTGAGGTTGAAGGCTTACAATTAAAAGATTTAAGCAAAGTTGAAAACATAGAAAATACGCAAAAAAGAAACCAAAGAAAGATAATGAACATCACAAAACTTCCTTTAAAATTATACGCTTCTCCAAAAGCGGTGATCACGCAGTTTTTGTCTTTGCCCGGTGAGAACAGGATCAGCGATATTATTCAACGCGTAAGAAATTTACACCCGGATGAAGTTGAATTCTGCCTGGAAAAAGTAATGAAAGCGTTTGCTTTCCGTCACCGTAACATTTCAGAAACATTTACCGGTCATTTCAACAAAGTAAACGCTCAATACAACAATGATTTATTGCTTTTTTCAGAAAGACAAAAATTATTACTGGGGGCGTTTTTAACAAAAGAATATTCAATACAGGCGGCAGCTTTATTCAATCCGTCTATTGTTCGGCATCCTGAGCAGGAAGGGTTAAAGCCTGGCGAACAAAGATTTGTTATGAGCTTGAGAGCAACAGGTGAAGGTCACGTTTCATCAGTAGTTTTTCATACGGGTATAATTGGTGCTGATGGAGATATTATACTTGATGAGTCTTCGGGTTACTTCACAACTCTGAAAAAAAATGAAAAGGCTCAATACAACAAAGATTTTATAAAGGAACGGGCAGCTTTTTTTCCAGGTTTTAAAATGGAATTATTAGACATACTGCCGGATGCGTTTACCGCAGCACAGGCGACCCTTATAACCAGTAACACATCCATCAACGACTCAGTTAAACAGTTCAAAGAAATTTTAGATACCAATTATGAATTGGAATCTTCGGCTCACCTGCCCCTCAATGAAAAAGTGATTTTCCCGAATGCAAAAGCTGAAAGATTAGGCATGGAAGATGTAAGATTTGTAAAGTTTGAAGATGGAGATAATTCCTGCTACTATGGCTCCTACACTGCGTATGATGGCTTAAATATAAAAACGCAGTTAATTGAAACAAAAGATTTTGATGAATTCAGAATAAGAACATTATATGGGAACGCTATATCCGATAAAGGCATGGCATTATTCCCTGAAAAAGTGAATGGGAAATATGTGATGGTCTCAAGACAGGGCGGCGAAAAAATCAATATCATGTTCTCTGACGACCTGTACGTGTGGGAAGAATTTCAAACTTTACTGGAGCCATTGTATACATGGGAATTTATTCAGCTGGGTAATTGCGGCTCACCTTTAAAAACCGATGAAGGCTGGTTATTGCTCACCCACGGTGTGGGAGCTATGAGAACCTATGTGATCAGTGCTATACTTCTTGATTTAAAAGACCCGACAATTATTTTAGGAAGACTGGATAAACCTTTAATTGAAGCGGATGAAACGGAAAGAGAAGGGTATGTACCCAATGTGGTATATACCTGTGGCCTTCTTCGTCACGGAGATATATTAATCATTCCTTACGCCGTATCTGATTCAGCTACAGGATTTGCAACTATTGGACTGAACGAAATTTTAAATGAACTCATATCAAAATAAATTATTATTATGAAAAAGGGAATACAATTTCTATTCTGTATTTCTGCTATAAGCTGCATGGCGGTTACCTGCAAAAAGCAAAATTCTAATAACATAGTTCCTCCACCAGCTGATACGTCATTGGTGAATACCAGTCACCTGGATTACTTATTTACGCCTGTTAAGTTCACTGATGGAACCAATGCAGCCGGGGTGTATATTTATGCAGAAGCTCCCGACTATCATTTGGTGGGTGCCTCAGGCGAAGGTTATACCTGTGTTGATGATGTGTCCAGGGCAGCATTGGTGTATTTGCGGAGTAGTAAATTTTCTACAGATACCGCGATTCAGTCTAAGGCATTTAAGTTGATAAATTTCCTGCTGGAAATGCAATCTTCCAATGGCTATTTTTATAATTTTCTTTTAACGGGGAGCCAAATCAATACGAATGGCGCTACCAGTATAAACAATCCGGAATGGTGGTCGTGGCGGGCGTTACAGGCGCTTACAGAAGGTTCTCCTTTGGTAAAAACTACTAATGCGACGTTATCAGCCAAAATGGACCAGGCTGTTAGCAAATTAGTCGCAGCCTTAAAAACCGGCATGGTTAATTTACCACAAACAACAAAAGTAATAAGTGGTATAACGGTTCCCCAGTGGCTTCCGGCGGGAAGTGGCACAGACCAGGCAGCACTGCTTATTCTTGGCCTTATACCTTATTGCACAAATAATAATGATGCAGCGATGACCACGTATGTAAAAAAACTCGCTGACGGAATTGTTCTCATGCAGCAGGGAGATGCCACCAAATATCCATATGATGCATTTCTTAGCTGGGAAAACACATGGCATGCCTATGGTAACGACCAGGCATATGCGCTTTTCAAAGCGGGAGTATTTTTAAACGATGCAACGTATACTTCCAAAGCCATGGCCGAAGTCGATAATTTTTATCCGTGGCTACTACAAAATGGATATCAATCTTCATTTGTTGTAGCGGGCAATGGAGGTGTTATACAAAACACCAGTGATAACAACTTTGACCAGATCGCGTATGGAATACGGCCCATGGTTTTTGCAGCCATTGAAGCGTACAGGTTAACAGGGCAGGATAAATACGCCGATATAGCAGGACATCTTTCTGCATGGTTCCTGGGAGCCAATGTTACCGGTAAAGACATGTATTCAACAACAACCGGCCGTTGTTATGATGCTATTTCATCATCAGCAAATGTGAATATAAATTCCGGGGCAGAATCAACTATCGAAGCATTACTTACCATGGAAAGAGTAGAAAGCTATCCAGCTGTAAAAATTGCTTTGGATAAATACAAAAAATAATATTTATGGCTCCAAAACTAGTTGAAATTGAAAACGGGTATCTCGTAAGTTAGTTCCCTCTCTGAAGGAGAGGGGTTGGGGTGAGGTTTCTGGCTCGTAAGTTAGTTCCCTCTCTGAAGGAGAGGG
>JBDTZL010000361.1:0-15921 GCA_040005125.1 Ginsengibacter sp. | reverse complement strand
GGAAGTGTTGATGACGGAAAAAGCACATTGATAGGCCGTTTATTATACGATAGCAAATCAATTTTGATAGACCAGCTCGAGGCGATTGAAAAGCAAAGTAAAAACAAAGCAGAAGGTGAGATTGACCTGGCTCTTTTAACTGATGGCTTGCGTGCGGAGCGTGAACAGGGTATCACCATTGATGTTGCCTACAAGTATTTCTCCACTGCAAAACGTAAATTCATTATTGCTGATGCACCCGGACATATACAATATACACGCAACATGGTTACCGGGGCTTCCAATAGTGAGTTGGCCATTATTCTTGTCGATGCAAGAAATGGTGTAGTAGAACAAACGCGCCGTCATTCCATCATTACTTCATTGCTGAATATACCGCATGTGGTAGTTGCCATCAACAAAATGGATCTCGTAAATTATTCGGCAGATGTGTACAACAACATTGTGATAGATTACCAGGAAGTCGCCCGGTCGCTTGGGCTAAAAGATATAAAGTACATTCCTATCAGTGCATTGAAAGGTGATAATATTGTGGAAAAGTCTGATAAATTTCCATGGTATGATGGTGAATCTTTACTGCATTACCTGGAAAATATCCAGTTGGATTCTGATATCAATCTTAGTGATGCACGATTCTCTGTGCAATATGTTATTCGTCCCCAGGCAGAAGAGCTCCATGATTACAGGGGATATGCGGGTAAAGTTATCAGTGGCGTTTACAAAAAGGGTGATAAAATTATTGTGCTTCCTTCAGGCATCGAAAGCACAATTAAGGCCATTGAAATTGGCGGAAAGGAAATTGAAGAAGCTTATACATTGCAAAGTGTAGTAATTCACCTGGAAGATGATGTGGATGTGAGCCGTGGCGATATGATTGTTCCGGTGAATAACCAGCCGGCACTTGAACAGGAGTTTGAAGTGCTGATGTGCTGGATGGATAACAAACCATTGATACCGGGCAATAAATATTTGCTGCAAATTAACAGCCGTGTGGTAAGAAGTGTGGTGAAAGAAATTGAATATAAACTGGATGTAAACACACTGCAGAAAAATTATTCGCCGGAGAAAGCAGTGTTGAATGATATTATTAAAGCAACCATTAAAACGGCATCACCGGTCGCATTTGATTCCTATAAAAAAATAAGGCAAAACGGGGGAGCAATATTGATTGATGAAACCAGTTGTGTTACCGTTGGTGCTTGTATGCTTCAATAGAGATATGTAAATTTCTTATACTTTTATCCTACTGCTTTAGTAGATCTTATATGAACAAACAAATTGTAACAGGAAAAGTGATACTTGCAGGAGCAGGCCCTGGTGACCCGGAACTGATCACTATGAAGGCGGCCCGTTATCTCAGGGAAGCTGATGTGATTCTTACCGACCGGCTGGTTAGTGATGAAATTTTGATTCAATATGTACAACCTTATGCCAAGATCATTCATGTAGGAAAGCAATGTCGGCGTGGCGTTTCCACCCCGCAGGAAACCATCAATGATTTGTTGGTGCAGTATGCATTGGCAGGGAAATTAGTAGTGAGGCTGAAAGGTGGAGACGTATCCATTTTCTCCAATATTATGGATGAGCTAGAGACATTGGTTAACAACAATATCACTTTTGAAATTGTTCCGGGCGTTACCGCATCATCAGGTGCAGCGGCTTATGCAGGGATCCCTCTTACTGCCAGGAACTATGCCACTTCAGTTCGCTTTCTCACTTATTATAAATCAGATATTGTTTCAGAGGAATACTGGAAAGAGTTAGCCGAAACCAATGACACTTTGGTTTTTTACATGTCGTCAGAAACTTTACCGAAAGTCGTCGACAAGCTAACGGCAAATAATATTGATAAAAGTAAATTGCTTGCGGTCATTGAACAGGCGACCACGCCCTTTCAAAAAGTGCACATCACCGGTTTGTATGAATTTGACAATAAGTGTAAGGGGCAATCATTTATCTCTCCTTCATTAATCATTATTGGCAAAGTCGTGGCGCTTCATGAAAGATTTGCATGGCTTGTAAACAGTACCTGTAGTGAAAATTATTTTAAACCTATGGCAAGCCAGGTCATTTCTATAACCGAAACTGATAAATTACACAAACATGTTAGCTGAGGATAAATTAAAAATTTTAAGGGACCTCATCAGCAATTTAAGCAATGAAGAACTTGCCTGGATGAATGGTTATTTAAATGGAATTGTGTCAACGCATGAATCAAAAGAAATAAAACCCGTTGTAAAAAACGGGATCAATAAAATTACCATTGCTTACGGCACTGAAACAGGTAATTCAAAAAAGCTGGCTACGGAGTTTGCTGCAAAAGCAAAGAAGCAGGGTATCCATGCAAAAGTTCAAAGCCTCGATCAATACCGGCTTACCGATCTTACGAAAGAAGAATATTTTCTAGCTGTGATCAGTACACATGGCGATGGCGAGCCTCCTGCCGCGGCAAAAAAGTTTTATGATCATGTGCATCAGAATGGGTTCAAACTGGACAAATTGAAATACAGTGTTCTGGCATTAGGAGATACATCCTATCCGCTGTTTTGCAAAGCGGGTGAAGATGTGGACGAACAATTGAATAAGCTTGGGGGCAATCGCATCGTGCCTTTGCAAAAATGTGATCTTGATTTTGATACGGAAGCTGATGAGTGGTTTACACAGGTATTTACTGCTTTAAACGAAAATCCGCCAAATGGCGCTACGACCTCACCAGGTGTTATTTCAAAAAAAGTTCCCGGCAAAAAAAACCATTCAGGCAAGTTACTGGCACATATAAATTTAAATGACCGGGGCAGTAACAAAGAAACATACCATATTGAAATTGATGCAACCGGCGTAAGTTATAAGCCCGGTGATTCTATTGGTATTGTACCTGAAAATAAAATTACTATTGTAGAAAACATACTTGCATTAACAGGTATGGATGCAACAACAAATATTGATTATAAAGATGAATTAATTTCAGTTCAGGATCTTCTTCACAAAAAATTAAATATTATTCAACTGCCTGAACGGGTGGTTAAAAAATATGCTTCCCTGGTACAGCAGGAAATTCCAGCTACAAAAATTGATCTGCTGGATTTGTTGAAAATTTATCCTGTTAAAGATGAAAAAGAATTTACGGAGGTTCTTAAAATATTAGAGCCAACGACGCCAAGATTATACTCTATTGCATCTTCACCCGAAGCTCATGCTGAAGAAATTCATATTACCGTTGCAAAAAGTTCCTTTACAGTAAACGGGGAACTTAAATACGGGCTTGCCTCTGATTTTTTATCAAACTTCGATGAGGATACCGAGCTAAAGTTTTATGTGCATCCTAATAACCGGTTTCGTTTGCCTGAAGAAGATAAAAACATCATTATGATCGGCCCTGGTACCGGTATTGCTCCATTTCGATCTTTTATTGCTGAAAGAGATGCAAACGGGGCAACAGGAAAAAACTGGCTGTTTTTTGGTGAGCAACATTTTGCCACAGATTTTTTGTACCAGTCAGAAATTCAAAATTGGTTTGAAACGGATGTCTTAACAAAAGTGAATACAGCTTTTTCAAGAGATCAAAAAGAAAAAATTTACGTGCAACATAAAATGCTTCAGCACGGCACTGAATTTTTTGAATGGCTCGAGGCGGGTAGTTATGTATACGTATGTGGCACCAAAGACCCCATGAGCGTAGATGTTGAACATACATTATTACAGATTATTGAGCAATTTGGTGAAAGATCACAAGAAGATGCGGTACAATACCTGGATAATTTAAAAGAGGATGGAAGATATGTGACGGATGTATATTGAGGTGAAGCCTCACCCCAACCCCTCTCCGAAAGGAGAGGGAACTAACTTACCAAATGTGCTTCGAAACTGAAACCTTGAACTGAACTTTGAACTTTCAATCTTGAACTTTGAACTAAAAAATATGTCAGAAAGTTTATCATCCAACGAAAGATTTAAAACAGAAAGCGATGGCCTTCGCGGAACTATTGCAGAGAGTTTAAAAGTTGAGTTAACAGGTGCTGTTCCTGAAAGTGACCAGGCGCTTATGAAATTTCATGGTATGTACCTGCAGGATGACCGTGACCGCCGGGATGAAAGAGCAGAAAAAAAGCTGGATCGCCTGTACTCTTTCATGATACGGCTCAGGTTGCCGGGCGGCTTTCTTACGCCGGAACAATGGATCGCCGCACATAACATTGCCGGTGAAAATTCAACGGGTGTTATTAAAATCACTACAAGGCAAACCCTACAGTTACATGGCATTTTTAAATCAAAAATAAAACCAACCATCCGGGAATTTAATAAAGTAAAACTTGATTCAATTGCGACATGCGGAGACATCAACAGGAATGTATTGTGCAGTGCACATCCAAAACAATCGCCCATTCATGAAGAAATATTTTCATATGCAGATAAGATAAGTACCCTGCTGATGCCTAAAACAAGGGCTTATTATGAAATATGGCTTGATGAAGAAAAGATACTCGATAAAAAGGACGAAGAAGATCCTTTGTACCAGGACAGGTACATGCCCCGTAAATTCAAAATCGCCATTGCCATTCCTCCGAATAATGATGTTGATGTTTTCGGAAATGATATAGGCTTAATTGCCATTGTTGAAAATAATGAGCTGCTTGGATTCAATATCGCAATCGGTGGTGGCCTGTCTACGACTCACGGTAATGCTGAGACGTATGCAAGACTCGGGACAGTAGTAGGGTTTGTATCCAGTGAAGAAAAAACAATGAAAGCAATTTATGAAATACTAACCGTTCAAAGAGATTATGGAAACCGGAGTGATCGCAAGCTTGCGAGGTTGAAATATACGATTGACAGGCTGGGAGTTGATAATTTTAAAAAAGAAGTTGAAAAACGGGCAGGTTTTAGATTTGAAGAAGCAAGGCCTTATAATTTTAGCCAGCGGAAGGATTATTATGGATGGTATCAAAACGAAAAAGGAAACTGGTATTATACCGTATTTGTTGAAAATGGAAGAGTGCTTGATGATGAGCAGATCGCATTGAAATCTGCGATGCTTGAAGTTGCTAAAACAGGAAAAGCAAATTTCCGTTTCACAACAAATCAAAATGTTATTATCAGTGATGTAAATCCGGAGAATAAAGATTCTATCAATGAAATATTAAAGCGATTCAAAATTATTGAGCACACAGATGGTGCTTCTGCTATCCGTAAAAATGCAATAGCCTGCGTGGCATTGCCAACATGCCCTTTGGCGTTGGCAGAAGCACAACGATATATGCCTTCATTGCTTACAAAAATTGAAACATTACTTGCAAAATACAATCTCAGCGATGAAGAAATTATTATCAGGATGACAGGTTGCCCCAATGGCTGTGCCCGGTCTTATATAGCAGAAATAGGTTTTGTGGGAACATCGATGGGCAGGTACAACATGCACCTGGGTGGGGATTATGAAGGTTTTCGCCTGAACAGGATTTATAAAGAGAGTTTGGATGAGGAAGCAATTCTTTCTGAACTCGACACAATTTTCGGCGGCTTTAAAACAGAAAGAATAAATGGTGAATCATTCGGTGATTATTCATATCGAAGGTATGTATCGAGCCCCTCGCCCGTTGGAAAGGTGTTGGGGTGAGGTTTAAAGGCTCAAAAGTAAAAAGAAAGATTATTAATTAAAGAGACATGCAGACAATAAGGGTAAAAGAAGGCAATAAACTGTTCCCTGTTTTCCTGAAGCTGGAAGAATTGAATGTATTGCTCGTTGGCGCCGGTAATGTAGGATTGGAAAAATTACAGGCGATCCTAAATAATGCCCCGGCTACCTCAGTTACTGTTATTGCTGCTGAAATTAACGAAGAAGTAAAAAAACTTGCGGCAACACACTCAACAATTTTATTGATAGAAAGAAACTTTGAACCGGGCGATCTTGATCACAAGGACATTCTTATAGTTGCTGTGAATGATACTTCTGTAAGCGGTTATATACGTGTGCTTGCAAAGCAAAAAAAATTGCTGGTAAATGTAGCAGACAATCCTGATCTGTGTGATTTCTATTTAGGCTCTATCGTACAAAAAGGAAATCTTAAGATCGCTATTTCTACTAATGGAAAATCACCAACCGTTGCCAAACGTTTGAAAGAACAGATCAATGACATGGTGCCTGATGAAATAGAAAACGTTTTGCAAAATATGCATATAATTCGTAAAGACCTGACCGGTGATTTTGCGAAAAAAGTAAAACAGTTGGATGAGCTTACCAAGGTATTGGCAGCAAAACAAATCAGGTTAGAAGAAGTAAGCAAACCCGGTGCAAAAAAATGGCAGCGGATTGTGATATGGATCTTACTGGCATTTGTATTTATGTTATTGGGCCATGCAATTCTTTCCTATGTTCCTTTAGGTTCCCTGGAAGATAGCTTTAAAACTATTTCTCAGTATATTGATACAAAATCTTTTTGGCTGATGTTGCTTACAGGTTTCCTGGCTCAAATGGTGGATGGCTCCCTGGGAATGGGCTATGGAACTATATCAACAACATTTTTATTGGCCAACGGCGTTAATCCCGCCATTGTAAGCAGCCGTGTTCATACGGCGCGTGTCTTTTCCAGCGGCGTTTCAGGATTCACGCATCATCGTTTTGGCAATATCAATAAGAAATTATTCGGGGCTATTGTAATCCCGGGAATCATCGGTGCAATCATCGGTGCGTCAATGGCTTTTTATGGTCAAAAATATGCACTCTATGTTCGCATCCCTCTTTCATTGTACACATTTTACCTGGGCTATTATATTATGAAGAAGGCATTTGCAAAATCCAGGTTCAAAGAAAAAGTTAAGCATGCAGGCTGGTTAGCATCCGCAGGTGGTTTTTTGGATGCTTTTGCAGGTGGTGGCTGGGGTACATTAGTTACCAGCACCTTACTTTCTAAAAGAAGGAGCCCGCGTTATGTGATCGGTTCGGTGTGCCTGGCTGAATTTTTTGTGGTGCTGGTAAGTTCAATAACTTTTTTTATCCTGCTCAAAACTATTCCTCTTATTGACGTAGCGGGCCTTATTATAGGCGGCCTCATTGCAGCACCTATTGCTGCAAGATTGGTCGGAAAGCTGCCACTCAAGGCAATGTTTATTATCGTAGGCTCGTTTGTTATTTTAACCAGCTTAAGTACTCTCTGGAATGTGGTTACGCATTTACCTTAATTTAATAACACGTTGTTTTAGCCGAGTCTCCCGCAGGGACTCGGCGTGCAAAAATATTCACCCAATATTTTGTACGTTGTCCCAGCCGAGTCTCCGGCAGGAGACTCGGCGTGCAGAAGAAAAACAGGCATTATATCGCAGGATATGTAATAATTCCTGATCATTTGCGTTTATTGGCTTTTATAATTCAGGCAAAAAAAATTCACCAATTCACCGGCATCGGAAAACCTTTTATCGCATAAGATATAATTGATAAATTGGAAGAACGAAAGAATGAAATTATTTTAGATCAATTATCAAGGGCAGTTAATCCGTCGGATAAAAAAAGAGGCAAGTTACACGAAGTTTATGAACAGTCGTTTGATATCAAAGAATGTTTTACAAAGAATTTATAATCCAAAAATTGAACCATATCGATAATAATCTTGTTCCGGGAAATGGCACCTTGCCGGTTGTTCTGAAAATTATATTCATGGCTCTGCAGGATTTTATTACAAAGGTGTACAGGGAATACTCCCTGTTGATAATATTATGGAATTAATGGTATCGATTTGAGTGAAAAGATTTAGGGGCTTTTATTGGAGCCTTCTTTCACGCGCCGAGTCCCCTGCGGGAGACCCGGCTGGGACACATTTATAATCCAAAAATTGAACCATATCCATAATAATCTTGTTCGGGAAATGGCACCTTTCCGGTTGTTCTGAAAATTATATTCATGCCTCTGCAGGATTTTATTACAAAGGTGTACAGGGAATACTCCCTGTTGATAATATTATGGAATTAATGGTATCGATTTGAGTGAAAAGATTTAGGGGCTTTTATTGGAGCCTTCTTTCACGCGCCGAGTCCCCTGCGGGAGACCCGGCTGGGACACAGGAAGGATAGCCAAGATGATTATATATTCTTTATCGTTTTTTTTCTGTTTTTAATTTCGCTGCAAATTCATCTTTACATTCTTTGGAGCAAAAGCCATATATCTTATCATTTAAATGCAGGGTATCTTCAATACCTGCAGCAAGTGGCATTCCACAGGATGTATCAAATTTGGAAGCAAATTGAATATTTGCAAACGGCTTCTCTTCGGCCCTGGTTGCTACTGTATCCGGCGCTGCAGCGCGTGCATTTTGCGTTTCTTTAGCCTGATTATTTCCACAGGAAAACTGCGCTGAAATAAGAGTAATCAAAAAAGTCTTTATTATAATTTTCATCGTTGATTTTTTTATTAAAAATTATTTTTTTTATTGTCGGGGAAACTTTTCATCTCAAATTTTTTATCACTGATGGCTCGTAAGAGTGAAATAGAAATTGGAAAAACAGTTAAAAGAACACTGCAAATTTTAATTTCGCAAAGAAAGGAGTGCCCGCAGTAAAACTTATATCATCAACCGGTGCCGGCTCATTTCTTAATCTTGATTCAACCTCAAACTGTGCCTCTCTCCATTTTGTATTTAAGAGGTTTTGTATTTCTAAACCAATTTCATATTTCTTTTTTGTATAATTAGCAGTAAGGTCAGTAACAAAATACCCTTGCGCTATAAGGAAATTATCTTCATTGGCCGGCCTGTCTTTCATATAACGATAGCTTAATCCACCATTCAACCCGTTAGCTAATTTAAAATCCAATCCACCCGTACTGGAAGCAGGCACTGCCAAAGGTAAATAGTTAATTCCTTTTGCCGCATCCAAACTTCGCGCTTTACAAATATTTATATCTACGGTTGCAAAGAGCCATTTATTAAACTGGTACCGGGCTGAAAGATCTATACCCTGCCTTCTTGTTTTGCCTCCCGGCTCACTAGTGCCTTCATCGGCATCATATACAAATTCCTGCTGTAGTTGCAAATACCAAAGGGCCGCATTAACATACAAATGTTTTAAGGGTTTCCAGTTTACTCCAAGATCAGCACCGTATGCCGCGGGCAATATTTGGCGGCCATCATTTGCAACAACCACCTTTGCATTATTGGAGTGAAACCCCTTACCGGTTTTTAAATAGAATTGTATTGCAGGGCCGGGCGTATATTCAATATTCAATTTAGGGCTTGTAATAATTCCTGACCTGGCGGGCTGTTGAGGATTCAATTTATCCTTATAATTAAAATCCATGTAATCGAGACGTGCGCCGAAATTCAACAGCCATTTACCAACCTGCAAATTTTCATCTACATATGCATTGAGCGAAGTTTCCTTTACATTGCCCAACTGCAAATATTCCAGCACAGTGTTTTTATTGATGGTATGTGACAGCTCTGTGTTATGTATTGCATTAAATTGCCACCCGGCTCCTGCTGCCGAAACAAGCGTTGCACCATTGGGATAATATGCCCGGTGCGTAATCCTGCCATTATATCCAACTAAATTCCTGGATTCCCTCTGCCTGAGCTGATCCCCGTTAATACTGTCATCTGCAAAAAGTGTAGCATTATAGTGCAGGTTAAAAAAGTAATTTGAATAATACACCTGGTTTTCCAGCACTAATTTATCTGAAAGTGCAGAGGTTAATTTTACAATAGCATTGGAACGGTTGGTATAGCCACCCTGTGCGCTGTCAATATAACCAAACCGATCTGTTATGCCTTCTGTTACTGCTCTTTCAGGGATTTCACCCGATGAGCTCCATCCACTGTTATAAGTAGAAAGGGTAACATTGAGCCTATTGCCGGCATTAATATTTACATTGTATTTTCCAAACAAATTAAACCTGTTGAAGTGCTGTGGCTGGTCAAACGGCCCATTAGTATAAGCATCTTCACCGGATATGTAAGCGCTTTCCCCACGTCGTTTAGCTTTATTACTTAACAGGTTGATCATAGCCATTACCCTTCCTGTGTTAAACTGCCCACCCTCGAGTTTTACCATACTTTTATCCAATACATCATAAGTTTTAAAACTTACATAACCAGCGGTGGTAAAATCACCATGTTCTGCGTAGTAAGTACCCTTCCCAAATTCATATTTACTAACCAATTCAGGAATTAAAAAATGCAAATCAGCAAAACCTTGTCCATGCGCATGAGATACCAGGTTCAGCGGCATTCCATCAACAGATACATTTACATCGGTGCCGTGGTCAGCATCGAACCCCCTGAAAAAAATATGCTCTGCAATACCACCTCCCTGGTGCTGGCCCAGGAATAATCCCGGAACAAGGCGCATAAGGTCCTGTGATGAATTAACAGGGCGCATATTAAGATCTATTTCACTGATATTATGAAACGAAGCACTGTTGGATTGAGGTGTGATAATAATTTCTTTTAAATCAACCGGGCCTCTTTCCAAATAGATTATCGAAGAATGCCGATTACTAACTTCAACAGATTTTGAACGATAACCAATCATTGAAATGTTGAGTGTGCCGCTGTCCCGTGATAATTTCATTTTGAAATTTCCCTGGATATCGGTAACAACTCTTCTCCCGTTTTTTTCAATTACAACAGCAGATTCAACAGGTTCCCCTGTCGCATGGTCTATTATTTTCCCCGTAACCATATTTTGGCCAAAGCAATATATTGAAGCAAATAACAGCCAGGAGAATTGTATAAAAATTTTCAACATCTAAAATATATTAATTAGGATTAAAGCTTAAAAACTGAACATGCACTACATCTGTGACATGCGTTACTGATTCATATCTCTATACATTACCTTGAACCAATAGTAATAAAGGATGACGATAACCAGGTAAATAAATGTAGTAAACTATTATGCATAGTCAGCACTGCGGAGGCTGAAAAAAAGAAGGGGCAAATTCCTGCGATGAACCATTGAGATAATAAAAATTATACCGATTACTTAATGCCGGTAATCGAAAATCGATTTGTACAGGCTTCTGCAAAAAGAATTCAAACTGCGTATCCGGGTGTGCTGAATTGCCGGTGGGTTGTTGTTGATCTTCATCTGCAACCAGCTTTTTTTGCAGAAAACATTTGCCTTTACAACAGCAGGATGGCTTTGCCTTGTTTATACAAAGATTGCTGGCGATATAATCTTTATTAATTTCATATGTCGCTATCACGATCCATTTGCTGAATGTTTGAACGGCAATTGTTACAATGAGCAATATAGCAATTATATATTTCAAAACAGGCTTCAAAATTAAATGAATCCGCCTAAACACTGAGAATATTATTTATTTCCTGTTTGCACTTTGCAATTAAAATGACATTTTAAAAAAATATTCTTTAAAAGCGCAGCTCCCGCAATGTTTCATTAACTAAAAAAAATACCCTATAAATTTGGTAGACTAATAAAAATCACTTTATATTTGCAGCCAAAATTGTTTATGGAACACTTTTATACAATAACCGGTTTATTATTTACCGCTCCCCGGCGATGTTGTACCCTGTTGTCTCACGTGATTATCCCGGCAATGAGCTTGTTTTACACGGCTTCCCTTTTTTTATTAAAATAGTCTACAAAATCAATAGACTATACAATTATAAACTATCGATTGGCACTAACTATATTTTTTAATTATTATCTAAACAACAATGAGAAGAATAATTTTATCAGCATTATTTTTATTTCCCTTCCTGGCTTTTGCACAACTAAACGGATCAGCGATTATAAGTGGTAATATTGTGGATGAAAATGGCAGACCGGTTGTTGCCGCCAGTGTTACTACAAAAGGCTCCGGGACTGGTTCAGTTACAGATTCAGCCGGGCACTTTTCCCTGATAATTAACCAGAAATTCCCATTTTGGCTGGTTATTACTTCGGTGGGATTTTCATCACAGGAAATAGAAGTAAAAAATCCGAATGCAAAAATAGCGGTACAAATGAATACACAAACTTTTATCGCCAACGAAATAGTAGTAACCGCCAGCCGTAAAGAAGAGAAATTATTGAGATCACCCGTGTCAATAGAAAAATTAGATATCAGGTCACTAAAAGAAACTCCCGCGGCCTCATTTTACGATGCCCTGGGAAACGTAAAAGGTGTACAACTAACAACATCCTCCATCACATTTAAAGTACCCAATACCCGGGGATTTAATATTCCCAACAATTTCCGCTTTATGCAATTGGTCGATGGAATAGATATGCAATCAGCCGCGCTAGGTGTGCCCCTCGGTAATGCCATCGGCCCCACCGAACTCGACATACAAAGTATTGAAGTGACACCCGGCGCCGCATCAGCTTTATATGGCATGAATGCCATTAACGGAATGTCAAACCTTATTACAAAAGATCCATATACGACACAGGGGCTAAGCATTTTTCATCGTACCGGTATAAATCATGTTGATGGTATAGATCATGCGCCGGCCATACTAACGGAAACGGCTATACGCTACGCCAAAGCATTCTTCCATGATAAATTTGCGTTTAAGATCAACGCCAGT
Organism: Ginsengibacter sp.; assembly: GCA_040005125.1. GTDB lineage: Bacteria > Bacteroidota > Bacteroidia > Chitinophagales > Chitinophagaceae > Ginsengibacter. The sequence goes on along the minus strand of JBDTZL010000361.1, from coordinate 3,403 downwards.
TATTTACAAGGTGTGGATTGGATTTCCAATACCAGGCTGGATCAAAATCCAAATACCAATATCACCGCTAATCCCTCCTACCCCGCATTAAACGGGGCCAATAACATAGTTTTTGACGGATGGAATAAATATGGTGATGATGCCCTCGCAGGAAGCAACACAGTTTCCGTTGGCGGTTTAAACATTGATGGGGTTGCCAACAGAACCTTAACGGTCGCCCGCACAGGCTATTGGGAAAAAGACCTCGTTGATCCCAAAGTAGATAATATAAAATTTGATGCGGCTTTGAAGTATAAGTTCACTCCAAACACTGTCCTGACTTATTCTTACAGGATAGGTGAAATGGATGGGGTTTTTCAAAGAGGAAATAAAATTAAACTGGATAACGTGGTGATACAGAATCATCAGTTGGAATTAAAGGGCTCCAACTTCACCATTAAAGCTTATGTGTCGCATGAAAATTCCGGAGACTCTTACAACGTAAAACCTCTGGCCGATAATATGGACCTTTATACAGGTGGCAGTGCAGGTGTGTGGGGTGCCAAATATAAGAGCGCCCTGATCTCGTATGCAGCGTCACATGGGGGCGATTTAACTTCTGCCAATCTTGCTGCAGCCACGGAATATGCCCGCCAGCACGCAGATGCTGGGCGAGCCGAACCTGTTACCCAACGATTTAATACTGTAAAGGATTCCATCATTAAAATCAATAATTGGGATATCAAATCAAGCGCCATTCCTAATGCACCTGTAACAGGCGGTGCGGCTCTGGTGCTGAAAAGTAACATGTATCATGTCGAAGGACAGTTAGACTTGTCAAAACAGGTAAAATATTTCGACTTGTTAATTGGTGCCGATGCCCGGGTATATCAATTGATCCCGGACGGTAATAATTTCGTTGATTTTAAACGTCCCATTGCAGATAGAAATACACCTTTGCCCGATGGCAGTTTTGGCAGCGATACCTATTATGAAAAGTTCGGTGGTTTTGCCCAGGTAACCAAAACACTATTTAAGGATAAATTAAAATTATGGGGATCGCTTCGCGCTGATTATAATCCGGAATTTACCGCAAAGCTTACCCCACGTCTCGCTGCTGTTTATACAGTAAAAGAGAAACATAATTTTCGCTTTACCTTTCAGCAGGGGTATCGCTTCCCCGCTTTGTTTGAAGCTTTATCCTATGTAAACAATGGCAGGGTGAAGCGGGTAGGAATTTTACCCATAATTGACGAGGGTTTAGGCTATCGCGAAAATAGTTATACGCAATCATCAGTAGCTACGTTTAACGCTGCAGTAAAGGCCGCGGGCAATACCGATGCAGCAGCTCTGGCCAACAGGAATTTATTACAGGTAGCAAGTTTGCCAAATGGCCACCCCGAAGGAATTAATTCTTTTGAGGTGGGTTACAAAAGTGTTTTATTTGATAATAAGTTATTTGTTGATTTTGATGCTTATACAAATGTATATGATGGCTTCCTGGGGCAGGTACAGGTATTTGTTCCTATCGCAGAAACTGTTGGCTCTGATGCAGCGGTGGTCGCGATGATTGACAGGAACAGGGATGCAACAGCTGCCAGTAGCACCAATGCTGCCAGTAAAGGACAGGACCGTTACCGGGTTTACACGAATGCAAAAGAGAAATATACTACCTACGGTTCTTCATTGGGACTTACCTATAATTTCTACAAAACTTTTACTATATCCGGCAATGTAAACTATAATAAAATCAAAGGAATCACTTCTCCTGATTTATTTGTAACCGGTTTTAATACGCCAAACTGGACCAGTAACGTATCTATCGGAAACAGGGCTATCACAAAAAATATCGGATTTAATGTAGTTTGGAAATGGCAGAATAGTTTTTTATGGGAGAGCCCTTTGGTTACCGGTACTATTGATGCAATTAATAATGTTGATGCACAAATTACTTACCGGCTAACTGCTGCAAAATCTACTATAAAACTGGGTGGCACTAATATTTTTAACAACAGGCATATCGAATATGCCGGTGGCCCCACTATTGGTGCATTGTATTATGTGGCATGGACAATAGATGGTTTATTCAAATAATATTTCTATAGTATCCTGTTCACAAATCGCGCAAGGGCCAGGCACATTTAAACTATTTAATTTAAAATTTAGGAAAAAAGTTTCCTCGTTTATTTAGTTAGAAATTCACCTGGTGTATAGAAATGAATTATTATTTATTGGTGACAAAAAACTTTAGGTGCCTGATGATACGCCAGCTGATAAATTTCAGGGAACAATGCCCGCATTGAGTAATTTTTCAAACGCGTAGTAAATTACGTTTTCAAAAAAAATATTTGCAAAAGTATAATTCGGCCAAATTGAAACCGTTTATTTATTAATTAAAAGATTTTAGAGCAAGGCCTTACACTGCACGGGTATTTTGTAGTGAATACAGGTATTCGTTATACGTATAAACACTTCAATACATCTCTCAACCTGGATAACATTACCAATAAAACTTACTGGATCGCAGGATACAACACAGTGAGCAAATGGCCGGGAGCGCCCCGAAATATTATGATCAGTACCAGTTATAATTTTTGAATACATCAATGTTTCAATTGCCTGGGGATAGTATGTTTAAATTATTACAAATATTCTCCTGATTTATAAAAGATACCTTGCGGTAAAGCGCTGCATGAAGTACATTTGCAAAAAAAATTCAATAAGAATTAAGCAAGCAATCATCAATTATGAAGTTACATCCCATCACTGAGGCTATACGCATACAGACAGAACGTACCAATGAAATGGAACATTCCACTCCTTTGTTTTTAACAAGCAGTTTTTGTTTTGATACTGCAGAAGAAATGCGGGCTGCCTTTGCAGATGAAACCGATGACAATATATATAGCCGGTTCAGCAATCCAACCGTAAATGAGTTTGTCGATAAAATGGTTTTACTGGAAGGCGCAGAAGCCGGGGTGGCAACTTCTACAGGCATGAGCGCTGTATTTGCAACATTTATGGCGCTGTTAAAAAACGGGGATCATCTTTTATCATGCGATGCTGTTTTCGGGAGTACGCATAACATCTTTAAAAAATATTTGCCAAATTATGGGATTGAATGCACAAATGTGGGTGCAGATAAACCCGAAGAATGGGAAGCCGCCATTCGCCCAAATACTAAAATGATTTATTTAGAGACACCCACAAACCCGGGACTTGATATCATTGATCTTGAGTTTGTATCTGCTCTTGCAAAAAAATACAATCTTATTCTAAATGTTGACAATTGCTTTGCGACTCCTGTAAACCAAAGGCCAATTGATTTTGGAGCAAACCTTGTTCTACACTCAGCAACAAAATGGATCGACGGGCAGGGAAGAGTATTGGGTGGAGTAATAGTGGGAGAAAAAAAATTAATCCA
>JBDTZL010000082.1:0-16002 GCA_040005125.1 Ginsengibacter sp. | reverse complement strand
TCATATTCAGGGTATTATTGAAATAAACGGGTGCAATTGTAGGGACAGGTTGCGACCTGTCCGGAATGGTGTTAATAAAAGGACATCTGTCAAACTAAATGATAGTGAACAGATAGGTCACAGTGTAGGGACAGGTCGCGACCTGTCCCTACGGTAGTTCATCCAACCCATATCAATATTCATTTACCTCGCTAAGATCTTTTTTTGAAAGCCAGCCCCTTGTAGTTTTTCCTTCGCTGTCGATAAATGTTACAAAAACAAACCCGTTTTTATCATTAATCGCTGTGACAGTTTCCTCCCCCGGAATAACATATGTATTGCGCCTGGTGTGTGCATCCGGCGTAATATAAAAATATGCATTGTTGATTACCCTGTATTGTTTTGCGGCAGCCGGCTTGTTATCGGTAGCTTTTTTTCCATCAACAGGCAATTGCCCGGGTTGTTCTTTGCCTGTATTGCTTACAGGCAAGGCGATATTCTTTTTTAATTTAATCCTGGCTTTTCTTACTGCCCTGTGATCAGCGATCGTGGAAGAATCTATAGGATTAATGGGTTTCTGTGTCTGTGCTATAGAAGTATCTGAAAGATTTCTTTTAACCGGCCGGATAAATGAATCATAGGTGGTAAATCCACCCACGCCCAGCGCAATTAAAAGCACAATAAAAAATAAGCTTTTTGAAATACCCGTCTTTTTTGGTTTTAATGAGTTATAATTCTCCGCATATTTTTCTATTGCTTTGTCTTTCGATTCAACCTGTATTCGCAGATCCTCTATGAGGCTGTCTTTTTCTGTCGCGAGTAATTCGAGTTTTTGAATATGTTTTTTTAGCTGTAATTCGTGCGTACGGGCTATAGTTAATTGCTCCGTTGAATTGTTCACAACCTTTGTTTCCTCCGCAGTAATGCCGGAATGAATGAACTCCTGTATCTCTATACCGTTTCTAAAACGTTTGGCAGGTTCCTTTTCCAGGCACCTGCAGATCATTTTTATGAGCCAGGCCGGAACCTGCATTTCCCTTTCTTTTTTTTCGTCGCTCCACCAGGCCGGCATTGCTCTCCTTCGAAGTGACAGCAGGTCGGGCAGCGTGGATTCCATATGCGCAAGCATAACAGTATTGCGCCCAATCTCTCCCTTGTTATGTAATGGAAAGGGAACAGTACCTGTTAAAAGCTCAAAAAATATGATCCCAAGGCTGTAGATGTCTGTTTCAAAATACATTACACCCAGGTTTTGCTCGGGCGCCATAAATTCTATTGCCCCGGCATGGCGTATACTGGTGCGCCGTTGCTCGTCAGACATAATGGACAAGCCAAAGTCGAGTAACATATAATTACCCGTACGCCGGTTGAATTTTACATTGTTGCTTTTTATATCCCCATGCTTTATATCTGCCCTGTGACAATGAGCCAATGCATTGGATAAATGGTCCGCAACTTTTATGGTTTCCTTAATTGTAAAAACAGGGTCGTAGGGAGGTGTCAGCAACTCACCGAGGTCAGTGCCTTCAATATATTCCATTTCAATATAGGGAAGATTACCGGAGGTGGTAATGCCGGAGGCAATGATGCTTACAACATTCGGATTAGGTGACTCATTTACCTTTTTTAATTTCTGTACTTCATTTTGAAAAGAGGCAAAATTTTTATCATCATCCGTTTCACTTGAAATAGGAGTCGGCAAAATTTTAATGGCCGTTATGATTTCACCACTTCTTCTTGCCTTATACACCGACCCCTGCCCGCCTGATTTTAATGCACCCAGGTTTTCTAATCCTTCTGTTATCGTAAATACTTTGGCCATATTAGTTTTCTAATCCGAAATACGTAAACTCGAGTACTGCCTTCTCGCCCAGGATCACCTGGTCACCTTCCTGCAGGCGGTGGCCCACTTCAATTGCCTGCATTTTTATTGAAGTACCTTCTGCGGTACGTATTTTCATTTTATTATGCGGCGGTATGCCACCTTCATCTGCAAAAATTAAAAATGAACCAGTGGCTGGTTCCCATTCAATATGGGCATGCTGGCGGCTTACGGAACGGTTTACATCCATTGCTCCCGCAGCAGTAAAGGCGATGGCATTCTTTCTTACGAAGCCCCCGCTCAGCTGCACTTTTGCCTCGCGGCCGATATTTATTTTCTCTTTGGATGGCTCAAGTACATAAAATTCCTTTTCAGCATTACCACCCAGGATCCTGATATATGCACGGGATTTTTTATTGACTGCGCCCGTTTTTCCAGTTGATATAAAGAGCGCAGTATTTACCTGGGCTACCACATAAGAATGCTCCGGAAATTTATCGGTGAAGGCTATTTCATATTTCCATGATGGCGGCAACAGGATCGCATAATCATCAGCAATTCTTTGCACTTCGTCTTTGAATTTTTCAGGGGTTGCGGCATATACGGCTGATTCATATACATACCGCTCCGAATCATTGCAATTGATGTAAAGGTATATGCCGTTAATATTAGCACCTTCGCCTCCCTCGGCTCTTTGCAATTTTTCTTTAATGAATTGCAATAAAATATTCCGGATCTTTTTAACGTCGACACCAGGCTCTTTAAATATTTTGAACATTGGTTAATTATTTTTTATGAATAAAATCATAATCCTGCCCATATGAATAATCCTCTTTGATTGACCCGTTCATATATTGTTTAATGAGCACGATCAATTTTTTGCGCCAGTTCACTGGCGGTTTTTTGAACATGCTGATCGCTGTCATCAATGGAATTTTCTTTCTGCGGATCTTCAAAACCTTTTATATAATTGCGTTCCAATAACAAGGGTATAATACGACTGCCTGCTAATTGTACCGCGTCACTGGATCCTTTCGTGCCTTCAATCCTGATACAAACCACGATGTGCCCTGCGCCTTCGGCCTTAGGTGCAAAAAACACATACCATCCATCGTTGATACTTTCTCCTTTATAAATTCTTTCAGGGGTGCCTGTTTTGCCGGCAACAAAAATTCCCAGCTTGTTCTTTTTCGGGGCGCTTTGTTTTTTCATATAGCCCATCAGCCGTTGCGCATAGGTAGAATCATTCACAATAGATATACCCGGTTTATTAATCACGGATTTTCCATTTACATCGATCACATACCGGTTGGGCACCATCACTCCATTATTTGCGATTGCGGAGGCGATTCTTGCCACAGCCGCCGGTGTTGCTACCAGTTCTCCCTGGCCCCATGCCATACCGGAAATTCCAATCGCCCTCGTGCGCCGTATATTATCGGGATTATACCGCCGAAGGCTTTTGAATTCTGTTTGTCTCCACAGGTCCCTCCATTTTTCCTGCTGGATGTTATTGTTGATTTCATTTTCGAAATAATATCCCCCTACACCACGTAGGAACATACCCGACTGCATATACAAAGTGGCCATTTCCTCCTGCAATTGTTCTTCGTTGGCAAGCCGTATGAAAAAAGAATTATTGGATCGTACGATGGCACGTTCAATGTTGATCACGCCGGCTTCATCGGGCTCAGGCCCCGTGGTGCGTATGAGATCTTTAGGATAAATTCTGATCGTTTTTTTTGCGGCGGCATCTCCCAGCTTATTAAATGCTGCCAGCGCCGTAACCAGCTTAGCAGTAGAGCCCGGCTGAGTTGCGTGCGTAAACCCGATATCGCTGTTTATATTCCATCCCTGTAAATTATTCAATTCCTCTTCGCTTAAGTTCATGCGTTCCCAGTCATTGACCGGTGGTAATGGCCACATAGCAGATGCAATCACATCGCCTGTATTATCTTCCATGACTACCACCGAAACTCTTTTTCTTCTCACACTGTCATCATGCTGCAGGGACAATTGAATTTTAGTTTGTAAAGCAGCGTCCATTGTGAGCGTGATATCGCGGTTGCGTTTTTTGAATTGTTCTACTTCATTACTGTTGATACCCGCAATAAGCAGGTCAGTAAGCGCACTGTAATCTCTTTTTGTAATGGTCATTTGCGTTTCCGTTGCCGGCAGAAATTTTTCCGGCCTGTACGAATTTGCGCTCACCTGGTATTTAACCAGCGGTGCAGGAAATCCACGGAGTTCGGATGCGTGGACATACTCAGCAAAATAACCATTATTGCTGCCGTCGAAAATGTGTGTGTTCGCATCGCCGGTCCAGAAAAACATATATTCCCCAAACGGATAATACCGGTCTGCTCTTTGATATGACAATGACGCTATATCGGAAGCGGGTATTCCAAATGACGCGAGGGAATCTTTTTCCTTTTCCACCTGTTTCGGGTCACTTGTTGCCAGTATATTTCCATTCCTGTCAAATATATTTCCTGCCTGTAACCGGTTCATCAAAATGTTGATTCTTGGATTATAGCTGAACAGCCTGGCACCATTGCGGTCAGCTACCAGCGAAGGTTCTACGATCCAGTGTTTGTTGTTAAATGTATAGCCCGACACATTGATCACCAGCAGTACAATCGCCACACAGGCTGCAAGCAAGGCAGGTATTAGATTTTTATCCTGTCTTTGCATGATGTATTTCATTTGAACTTTCGAGCCATTGAACCGTGAAACAGACAACAGGAAACCTGCTGCGATCATGCTGCACAATAAAGAGGTGCCGCCATAACTGGTGAAGGGCAATGCTACCCCTGATAAAGGAAGTGCACCAATAGATCCGCCTGCAATCAATAAGAACTGCACAAAAGTTCCCACACCAATACCTGCACATAAATAAAACAGAAAAGGCGTGCCTGTTTGCCTCCCGATAATAACAGAACGATGCAGGTAAATTAAGAATAGTATAAAAATACAGGTGATACCCGCCCAGCCAAATTCTTCACCTATCGCCGGAAGGATCATATCGGTATGCGCTTCGGGAATTGTTTTGGCAAATCCTTCTCCTGCGCCCTGGCCGGTAAAACCTCCGCTGGAAATTGCCCAAATGCCGTTGGCAACCTGGTCTCCGCCAAATACCTGGTTGTTCCATGGATCAGACCAGATTGCTTTCCTGTCGACAAGCCGTTGCATCGGGCCTGGTATGAACCTCGTAAGTACATGTATCTTATCAAGCAACAAAAATCCACTCACGACCACAAGCGACATCATTGCAGATTCACTCAATCTTCTTTTAGTGAATATCATGTACAACGCCAGTACGGCGACAGTAATCCCGGTAGCAAGCCAAACATTTTTAAATATCCAGATGCTTACTGCGTATAATATCATAGCAGCAACTACCTGCGTAAAATCTCCTCTCGAAAAAGAAAAAAGAATAATAAATGTAAAACAGCACACAATGCCGGGGCCCAGGTCACCAAGGAGCAAAAAGAATAATATAGCGGTAACGATAGCGGTAAGTGCAAATACAAAAAAGTATAGCCTTTTATTCCATGACGGATATTGGGAAATAAAATTTTCGTTTCTTGAAAAAAAACCTGCCAGAAATATGATGACCAGGTATTTCACGATCTCACTGGGCTGGAATCCAAAAAGATTTACTTTAACTCCGCTTCCTTGCGGGCCGGTGCCGAATAATATAGTCAGGGATAACAACCCGATTGCTCCCAGCGCCCAGGGCCAACCGTTAGCAGCATTCCTGTTGTTTTTGAAAATGAATAACCGGAACAACCCGGAATCTGTTGTAAATTTTTTGAGATTAATAAACTGGAGTATCAGTATGCCTGCTATTCCTATACAAAAATAAATGAAGGTGCTTTTTGCGAGGAACCGGTCGCGCAAAGGATCCTGCAGGCTAAACAATGTGATAAATGAAAGCCCGGTGAGGATCATTATAATGGGTAATAACAATTGATCTGTGCCCGGAGAACGAATCGTAAAAATGATATGCAGCAGTAAAAATGAAAAGAAAAATACACCCACGATTATCCAGTACCACTTGCTCACTTCTTCAGGCGATCTTACAATAAATGCCTTCTCTTTTTTTAGTGTGCTAAAATCCTTCGCGGAGAAAAGCTTCAGCATATGTGGTGACTGAACAAAGTTAAAGCTGGCGTTGCCCTGCAGGTCCTGAGTACCTTTTACGCGCCCAAACTCATAACCAGGCTCAAGGGGAAGCAACTCATATGCTTTATGTCCGGGCAGTCCTGAAAAAGTAAATTTACCCGATGCATCTGTGCGGGCAAAGGCATAAAAAGAAACCAGGTGCCGGCTTTTGGCCGAATCCAACGTGAATATTTTTCTTACTCCATTCTTAAATTCTATGATCTCTTTCTCATCTTCCGGATGGTCTGCGGCAGCGCTGGTATCCTGCAGAGCCAATGATCTGAGCCTCACCAAAACTCCCGGTACCGGTTGGTCTTCGTGATTGGTAATGGTACCTGAAATATTGGTTGCTCCCAGGGCCACATTGGTTTGCGGGGGTACAGTTAATGGATGTATTCTTTCCTTCTCAAATGATATAGAATCGGGTTCAGAAAAGCCCAGTAAATTCCTGGATAACGCCACCCGGCTTTTAAAGGATTTACCACCTTTCATAAAAGCTTCATCTGCATTTACAAAATATTTTTGTTTATTAAGCTCCCCGCTATTGTCTATAATTACTGATGGATCTTTGGCCGCCTTAATGGTTGACGCAATAAATTCAATGTCTTTTTGATCTTCAAAATACAGCCCCTTTTTTAAAAGGTTCTTTATACTACCCGTGTCACTGGTATTATTCAGGTTGACCATTGTACCATTTTCCATCCGGGTATTTACTTCGGTAAAATCCCGTTGCAAAACAGAAAACATCTTGCCGAAAAGCAAGGCCATAACAATGGAGATAAGAACCAGCGCAAGCCGCTCCAGCTTTCTTTTACTATACCATGTAACAAGAGATGCCATTTAGTGTTTTTTAAGGATCGGAAAGGGTATGAATATGGAATCTTTTAACCTTCCCGATATAGTGGTATCGGGAAATGACAACTGGTACAGCACCGGCACACGACAATTGATGAACCGCACATTTCGTAAGGCTATATTGTTTTTTTGTACAACAATGGCCACATCAAAATTTTTAAAAACAACACTATCCAATACTATATGCTTCGCAGTGTTGCTGATAACAATAGCGGGGCCTTTGTAATTCGAATCACAGGTAATGGTAACCCCGTTCCCCCTGATATAGAAACTATCCTTATTGATCCAAACCGGCCCGGACAGATTTAAAAAAGATCCCTCCGGGGCAAGTTTATAATTTTTAGCGGAGTCATTGACATGGCGAATAAACAGATCCAGGTTTTCATTTTCCGGCTTTACGGCCCCTGTTTTCAAAACAATATTATTTCCCTGTACCCGGGGGCTTTTTTGAAACAAGACCATAGCCAAAAGCCCGATAGAAAACAAAGTTAACAATGCAATAAAACTGCGATTACGCCTCACCGGTACCTCCGGATGTTTTTCGGGCGAATCATTGTCTTCACGAAGCTGGTTTTTTCTTGCGTCGTGTTTTCTCTCAACAGGCTTTAATACAACCTTCGGTATGGGTTGATTAGTATTTTGTACAAGCACCGCAGTAATATTATCATTTCCGCCAGCATCATTTGCAGCAGCCACCAGTTCCGCAGCTCTTTCAGCAAGGCTGTTTTTTGCTAGCAGGATAGACAGGATCGTGTTGGAACCAATCATGTCCGAAAGTCCGTCACTGCATATAAGGATGACATCTCCCGGCAGAAACGGGGATTCACCCGTTTCAATAAAGTCATTTATATCATCGATATTTTCTTCAAAGCCGAGCGCCCTGGTAATTTCATTGCGCCTTGGATGATTCATGGCATCTTCTTCCGACAACCGGCCCGACTCTTCAAGAAATCCTACCACAGAATGATCTTTTGATAATTTCACCAGGGAGCGATCTCTCAAAAGATAAAGCCTCGTATCTCCAACATGTGCATAATAAAGTTTATTATTCTTTATATCGGTTACTGCACAGGTGAGCACACATGCCATCTGGTCATTTTTATGGTTCTTCTTTTTTTCTTCCAGTATTTTAGCGTTGGCAGCAATGATAGCATCCTGAAGTGTTTTAATTATATCTGCCGGTAATTTTTGTAAATGCTCCAGTATAACAGCCCTGGTGATTGCAGCAGCGACCTCCCCTCCGCTGTAGCCGCCAACACCATCAATCACACAGGCAACCAGGAACTCTTTTTTAAAAAGTTCCCGGGCGATAAAAGTGTCTTCGTTTTTCTCTCTTCGTTTACCCTTATCAGTTATGCCAAAGAAATATTCACGCATTGTTGCTGTGTGTTTGTTTGATTTCAGAGAAGTGGGCGATCAATAAAAGGATACTGATTACTAATAATCCTGGTGCTAATAATTTGTCCATATCATAATTTGAATATGTTTATTGTTACAATGCCGTTCAATACGATTCTTGAATTCATCGGAAGTTCTGTCCATACAGGCGTTGCGGGATCGCTGTTGTTTATCTCGATCTCATTAATAATGGTCTTCTCACCGAAAGAGCTAAGAAAGAAATTGCCGGCACTTTTATCGTGGCGAATTAAAAGATGTGGGGTTGATACCCATTCGGAGGGAATTCTGAAAATGCCTGCCTGCTCTGAAATTTCTTCGCTTCCCGAAACTGTAATTTCTTCATCTTTCATAAAATATTCCAGCTTTTTACCGGCAAATTGTTTATCGGGAAGAGTCGTTTCCAGCCGGGCAAAATACTTTGAAGCTGTTGAATGAGCAGGGTCGTCAAAAACCAGGTCCCTGTGATAAGGGATTTCATAATATCCATCGCTGTAAAAAGTAAAATCTTTTAATAGCTCATCCGCAATATCAAACGTTTGTGCTATACCGGTTTGCCTTGGAATAAAAGTGACCCTGAGATTGTCTTCTTTCTGATGTTGTGTGGAGTTACCCGGTAAAAGTTTACCAATAAAACTTTTGTCGCCTTTTTCGTAATCGGGATGAGATACAAAACGGAAAACCCATTTGTTGGATGAAGGGGTAATTTTTTTCCCCTGTTGCTGGTGTTTTTGCAATATGGTATAAAACGACTTTACGGATTCCTGGATGATAAACCCAAATATTCCTTTATTGTTATCCATGAATTTGTTGTAATCGGGCGGGCTGAAACAAATAATGTATTCATGATAAAATATTACCCTTCCCGCAAAGGAAAGTTCAGCAATGGATTCCTGGAATTTTTCAATTATATACTTATGAACTACATCCGGCGAGAGTGTCGCAGTTTCTGCGAATTCAGCTTCTTTTTTAAGAAACCAATTCTGTACTCCTATTCGTTGCCAAAACGTTGAAGCCGTATTCATGTATATTAGTTTTCTAAGTTTAGTTACGTTAAAAGTTCTCCAACTAATTACCACAATGCGTCACCAAAGTGATAACAACGGCTATACTCTCACAAATATTTTGTCAGTTAATTCTAAATGTTTGTTTATTGCCTCAATAAAACGATAAGCCCTCCCTAAGCAGCAAGCTGTTAGTCTATATTCGGCGCAGCGCCTGAATCAATGTTGTGAAATACGAATGTAAAGTTTGACTCGAATAGATCGCTGAAGTTAAGGTGTCAATTCTTAATGATTTGCAAAAGCAACAAATGAAGGACGAAGAAAATGTTAAATCGCATGATGAGAAATTATAAGACCAGATATGTCTTAGGATAGAAGTCGGATCTTTAGACTTCCAGTATATTTTATCCATCGATTTGACAACACCAGGAGTCATGCCATGACGATTACCTGATCATTACATAATATATAAATCAAATTATTCCCGAAAAAAATTTTTAAGACCTATCAATTAGATATCTCTCATTATATTTTCCCGGCCCAGGCGCTAAACCAGCGCATCCTGCGAGAAGTGTATTTGTATACTCCATAATTGTCAACGAAATGCTAAAATTTATTTTGTGCTATGACGGGTCTTGCGTAAATTATACTTTTAATTCTGAATGAGAATCTTCATTACCATAACATGTTTTTTATTGCTGCTAACAATACCTGCTATAACGACTGCATCGCCACCCTGCAGGATTAATTGTAAATATTGCCACAAAAAAAACCGGATAGTAAAGATTGCCATGTTATTGCCGAAAAAGGCGATGGCTGATTCCGCTGTTTCTCCAAAGACAATAAAACCCGCCCTAAAAAAGGAAACTGATACAATTCCGGCTCCTGCCTACCAGGAAAAATCATGGCGACCCGTAGATTTTTTACAGCATATCTAAAAGCATTTTTTAATGCGAATTCCCGGATGTTTTTCTTAAGGCCGGCGTTTTTTATTTACAGCCCTGTTTCCAAAAGTCATTACTGGTCAAAAAACCATTGAGCCAAATTTAAAGTTATAAGAAATGTGTTGAAGGATCATGACACCGGCATGAGTTTAAAACATGCAGCAGTTTTATTGTATGCACTTACTTCACTTTGGCTTTGGTTTCCATGCTTTGCCTCCACTCCTGGGGTGTTAAGCCAAACTCCTGCTTAAATACACGGCTGAAATACCCGGGGTCATTAAAACCGCAGTCCATAGCAACTGATGCAATGCTAAGCGAATCGTTTTGTAATAATTCTTTTGCCTTTTTTAAGCGCATGATACGGATGAATTTATTTGGCGGGCAACCGGTAAGTGCATCCAGTTTGCGATGCAGTTTTGAATGGCTCATAAAAACAGCTTTGCATAAATGCTCCACTGAAAAGGCAGCGTTTCCTAAATTCTTTTCTATGATGTCCCGTACGCTGGTTACAAATCTATCTTCCGTTTTCGCCCCGGTGTTACGTTCCTCCTCTGCGATCTCATTGTCTTTCCCAGGCAACGCACCATTTGCCAGCCCGGCCTTTTTCAAATAAAAACCCTGCAATTTTTTTCTAAGCTCCAATAATTTTTTTATTCGCAGCTGTAGTTCTTCATGATTAAAAGGTTTTTCAATATAGGCATCAGCGCCTTTTTCTATCCCCTCGATCTTGCTTTCTACATCTGCTTTTGCAGTGAGCATTATGATGGGAATATGGCTTGTGTTTTCATCGTTACGCAACTTTTCCAGCAATTCAAAGCCATCCATAAAAGGCATCATTACATCCGATATGATCAGGTCGGGAATAATTTCGGTTGCGATCTCAAATCCTTCCCTTCCATCTTTGGCAACAGCAAGCCGATAGTTTGTTAAGCAGGATGCTGTATAAGCCACAACATCGGCGTTGTCTTCCACCAATAATATCAGTTGTCTCTCATCTGTTTCAACAACGGGTTCATTCCTTGTCATGTATTGCTCTTCACCATTGATAAAAACGTCATCTGTTTCCTTAATTCCGGGAAATGCAATGGCATCTGCATTAATGGCGATTCTTCTGAATGGAAGTTCAATAGTAAACTCAGTACCTCTGCCCGCGCCGGGTGGCGGGCTTTTTACTATTATATGCCCGCTCATCAACCTGACCAGTTCTTTTGTAAGGGAAAGACCAATGCCGCTTCCTTCTGTTGTCCTGGTGTTGCTGCTATCTAATTGATAAAACCGGTCAAAAATAAAAGGCAGTTTATTTTCCGGTATACCAATGCCTGTATCTTTTATTTTTATTATCAAAGAAAATTTTTCTGCTGTGCCAAAATGTTCTGTTTCGTTCACTGAAATATAAATGTTGCCCCGTTCCGGTGTAAATTTCAATGCATTCGACAAAAGATTAGAGATGATCTGCTGCATTTTTTCTGCGTCATATTCTGTATGATATGATTCCAGTTCCGAAAGGAAATGCAACTGCTTGCTTTGATTTTCTGCTAGGGAATGAAATGATTCAACGATGTATCTCAAAAAAGTGATGATGTCTCCTTTTATTAGGTTAAGTGGCATCTTACCGCTTTGCAATTTTGAAAGGTCCAGCATTTCATTTACCAGTTTCAACAGGCTTTGCCCGTTGCGGATGATCATTTCAATCCCTTTTTGTGACTGGCCGGCCGGGTCCTTTGCAATTTGTTTTGCCATGCCTAATATTACGGTAAGAGGCGTCCTGAATTCATGAGTGATGTTGGTGTAGAGTTGTGTTTTGAGATTGTCCGTTTCTTTGATACGCTTTGCTTCTAATTGTTCATAGTTCAATTGCGCTTTTAACTTTGCCCGGTTTGCGGTAAACCGGATATAATATCTTATGCACAACATGAGCAATGCCAGGAAGCATAAATATGCCCACCACGTTTTCCACCAGGGAGGTAATACCGTTATTTGCAATTCTGCGGTTTTATCACTCCAGTTTCCCTGGCTGTTCGTTCCCTGTACTTTAAAGGTATAGGAACCGGAAGGCAAATGCAGGTAGGTAGCTGTGCGCCTTGTACCAGATTCCACCCACTCTTTGTCTATGCCCGCCAGCTGGTAGCGATATTTATTTTGCTCAGGAGCCGTATAATCCAATGAAGAAAATTCGAGCGTAAGGATATCCTGTACGTAAGAAAGCGTAATACTTTTTGTTTGTTCAATGGCATTCTTCAATATACCATCTTCATCCCCGGCTTTTGCCGGCTGGTTATTTACAAGTATGTTAGTTATAAAAACATTTGGTGAAAATCCGGCTTTTAAAATTTCCTTTGGGCTAAAGATATTTAGCCCGTTCACACCTCCAAACGCAAGCCTTCCATTGCCGAGTTTTTCATAGGCGCCGGTATTGAATTCATCGTCCTGCAGGCCATCCGGCTTTGAGTAGTTTCTGAATTCCCACTGGGTACCTTTATTTTTTATTAAGCAAAAAATTCCCCTGTTGGTGCTGCCCCATATGTTGCGTGCATCATCCGTTAAAATTCCATATACCACGTCATCAGGTAATCCTTCTTTTTGGGTAAGGTGTATAAAATTATTATTGCTTTTCTCCAGCCGGTTCAGTCCGCCGCCTTTTGTACAGATCCATACATATTTTGAAGGTTCAGCAGGGTCATCTAAAAAGCAGGATACGCTATTATAATTTAATGAATTACGATCATTGGGATTGCTGGTGTACCATTTTATCGCAGATGGTCTTGTAAAATCGCCGGATGAAAATGTAAGTTTTGCAAAACCGTTTTCTGTACCTGTCCAATACACCCCTTCACCATCCTCATATATTGCTGTGCACACCGCTTTTTCAGGAACAAGGTTTGCCGCGTCAGTATTGATACTGAAAGTTTTTACCTGGCCTGATGTTGTATTGATCAGAGAAAATACTCCGCCCAATGACGGGAACCAGATATTGCCCTTACTGTCTTCCATCATGGGTTGTTTATCACCTTCTCCATGATTATCAATTACCGTGGGGAACGAGGTGGTTTTTTTTGTAGCAGGGTTAAATTGCATCAGGTTTCTATCGTCTGTCCTAAGCCAGTAATCACCATTTTCTGAAAACCGGATATTATCGATCTCGTTATCTGATGAGATAGATCGCAAGGGCTGGTCTATTATAGAGTCCCCCATTAATTTTTTCCATTCATAAGGATAGGCTCCTAAAAAGATCTCATTGTCATTTTTTGGCACGATATACCGTACGCTGAAACCTGCTGCAGTATGGTGAAATTTATTGCCGCCCGTATTATATTTTCGCAATCCATAACCTTTTGTGCCCGCCCATAGTATGCCACTCTTATCAATGATAAACGGGTATAAAATATTTACTGAAGGGTTAACAGGCAGATGTTGATTCCATTGTAATGAAACGCCGGGCTTGTATTTGCTGATGTCGTAATATTTTTGCTCCTGGTGGTAAGAAGGCCACAGTCCCTCTCTTTGCTTAAACACGATATTGCCGGGGTATTCTTTTGTTTCATCAAACAGCGGGATCAATTCTTTTCCATTCCATAAAAATAATTTCTTGTTGATCCATAAGCTTCCATCCTCCGTCATGTAGCCATTGTTCAAAAATGCTGCATCATCAATTCTTCTGAAGCTATTGTCAGGGTTGAACTGATAAACAACATTGTCGTAACCGGCGATATAGATATTATTGTTTTGATCTTTTCCCATACTATATACTTCTGTATTGTTGGGTAACTTCAGCCGGGTAATTTGTGCCGGAATGTTTTTTGTAAAAAAATCCTCCGATAATTTTATTACATTAAAGCCGGCATTTTCAACTGCCACCAATATTCTTCCGTCAGGTAGTTCAATTATCCCCGGCCTTATCCTGTTACCTGAAAGACTTTCGCTGGTATTTGGCTCGTTCATGATGCGGTATATCTTTCCTGTTTGCTTATCTAAGATATTGAGCCCGGAGTTTTCTGAGCCGGCCCATATCCTTCCTTTTCTGTCTTCGAATAGTTCTGTAATAGTATTGCTGCTTAAAGAAGATGTTGAATACGGGTCATTGGTGTAAACTTTAAAACCATAACCGTTGTAACGGTTCAGGCCGTTCTTGGTGGCTACCCAAATAAACCCATCCCGATCCTGCAAAATATCAAACACCATACCCTGCGACAGGCCCTGGGCAATTGACACGGTTTGGTAGGTATTTTTTGTTTGAGCAACAGCATGCATCCTACAAAAAAGAGTTACGAAAAGGAGTAATATTTTGAGTGTTGGTCTTCCCATATACATGTTGACATAAAGTTACCTGTAATTTTTTTTCATATTTAATACACAGAAATACTATCGCTCTTTTTTAAGAAAAATGACGAAAAAATCCTGCTGTTGCATAATTTGTCCTGTTGAAAGACAGGATTATACAAAAGGTGGACAGAAAAACCCTCACGGAAACGCAATCCATGCATGACCTTTGCTCCATCAATTCCCAACCATTATTTCACAAATCAAAAATCACAAACAAATCATGAAAAGAGTTACCCGGGTTTTAAAACCAATGCTTTCTTTGGTTCTGGCAGCAGTATTTTTTTCCTGCAATAGCGGTACTGAAAAAAAAGAAGAAGCAACAAAAACAGAAGACACGGCTACGACTGCTGCAACTACAACAACACCCCCACCCGCCACATTCACCCCGTTTGATGTGGCCGAAATTTCACATGTCGTAAAAGATTACGGTAAATGGAGGCCCGTCTTTGACGCAGATTCTGTAAACCGGAAAGCAGCCGGAATGGAAAATATTGTAGTGGGCCGCGGCATTGACAATTCAAACAACATCCTTATTGCCTTAAAAATTGCTGATGTGGCAAAGGCTAAAGCATTTTCGAGTGACCCAAAACTGAGGGAGCTGATGGGAAAAGCGGGTGTTATTTCAAAACCGGATATTGAACTGTTTCATGTCATCAGGTTCAACCCCGATTCTAATGAAAAGCAATGGGTGATCATAACGCACAAAGTGAAAGATTTCGATGCCTGGCTGAAGGTATATGATGGGGAAGGTACAGCACAAAGAGCCAGTGAAGGAATGACGGATGTAGCATTGGCCCGCGGCATTGACGACCCCAACCTCGTACATATTGTATTCGACATTACCGATATGACAAAAGCAAAAGCGGCTATAATGTCTGACGCAAAGAAAAAATTAATGATGAGTGCCGGTGTGGAAGGTGCGCCAAAAATTGAGTTTTATCAAACAGCTGAGTAAAATGATTATTAAATAAACCCAACATTTCACTATCTAAATTTTAAAAAAATGAGCAAGATAGTAGTCAATTTTAACTTCCCCGATTTAACGGTAGAAGAGTAAAACAATATTCTTGGGGAAACAGAACCCATGCGCAAAAAAGATTATCCTGGCTTGTTATTTCATGTAGCAGCGTTTTATATATTTGAAGCCTTGTCATCACACATAAAAAGCGGGTACATTATAAAAAAAATTGCCCGCTGTTGTATTTCGTCACAAAGTGGATGACATCGACGCCTGCCTAAAGATTACCGGGAAAAGGAATTACACTAATTTTTCATTTTTATTAAACAGGGTTATTTTGACCAACAAAGAATTTTTTATTCAAAACTGGCAGAATGAAATGAAAAGCACCCTGAGTGCCATTAATGGCCTGCCGTCTGACGTCAATAAATGGACATACAAATGCGATGAAAAAGCCCGTTGCGCTTCAGCTATTCTCGGTCACATGCTGCCACATGCAGAGGCGATGTGCAACCTCACTGAAACATTTATATCACGAATTATCCCACTGTTGGCGCA